>NZ_CP058235.1:1260000-1560000 GCF_013388295.1 Bartonella alsatica
TAATACAAGTGATGCAAATGTTGTTTCTTCTAAGAATTTAACTGACGAAGCAAAGACAGTGATTGGTTATACTCTTGGTGGTGGTATTGATTTTGCAATGTTGGACAATGTTATTGTGCGTGCGGAATACCGTTACTCTGATTTTGGTAAAAAGAAATTTGCAAAGGAAAAACTTGAAGTGAATTATAAAACCAATGATTTCCGTGTTGGTATCGCTTACAAATTCTAATTTACTGTCAGAATGAATTGATAAAAGGGCTCTACCGGTGGTAGGGCCTTTGTTTTTTAGACGATCATTTTTGGATTTCCTTTCTTGATAATTTCATGATAAAGCGCATAAAGTGTAATGATATATCTTCTTGATCGCTGCTTAATACGTATAATGAGCTCGGCCTTCCCTATAGATAAAAAAACCAGAGTTGCAGGGTTCAGGAGAGTTATGCAAAAATGAAATCGTAAAAGTGGATAGGAATATTTCACAATGGCTGTGAAAAATGAAACAATAGATTATTCGAAAACTCTTTATCTACCGCAAACAAATTTTCCGATGCGTGCAGGGCTACCTCAAAAAGAGCTTGAATTAATAGCACGATGGGAAAATATAGGGCTTTATACGCAATTGCGACAACAAGCAAAAGATCGTCCGTTTTACATTCTTCATGATGGTCCACCTTATGCGAATGGACATATACATATTGGCCACGCTTTGAACAAAGTTCTAAAGGATGTGATTGTTCGTTCATTCCAAATGCGCGGTTTTAACGCAAATTATGTTCCTGGTTGGGACTGCCATGGGCTTCCGATTGAATGGAAGATTGAAGAAAAATATCGTGCGCAAGGGAAAAATAAGGATGATGTACCCCTTAACGAATTTCGTCAAGAATGCCGTGAATTTGCACAACATTGGATCACTGTTCAAAGTGAAGAATTTAAACGCCTTGGTGTTGTTGGAGATTTTAACATTCCTTATACTACAATGGCTTTTCATGCAGAAGCGCGTATTGCCGGTGAATTGATAAAGTTTGCTATGTCAGACCAGATTTATCGTGGTTCAAAGCCTGTGATGTGGTCAGTTGTGGAGCGTACGGCTTTAGCAGAGGCAGAGATTGAATATCATGATCATGAATCAGAGGTTATTTGGGTTAAGTTTCCTATTTTAAAAACAGATTCTAGCGATTTGTATGGTGCTTATGTCGTGATTTGGACAACTACTCCCTGGACAATTCCTGGTAACCGTGCGGTCAGTTATTCATCGCAGATTTCTTACGGTCTTTACGAAGTTGAAAGCACGGAAAATGATTTTGGTCCTCAAGCTGGAGAGAAATTTCTCTTTGCTGATGCATTGGCCATGAGTTGTGCAGAAAAAGCAAAACTTGTTTTGAAGCGTTTACGTGTTGTTTCTACGGATGAGCTCAAAACGCTTCTTCTTTCTCACCCACTCAAAGGTTTGTCCGGAAGTTATCATTATAAGATTATGTTGCTTGATGGTTCGCACGTAACAGAGAGTGCTGGTACAGGTTTTGTTCATACAGCGCCCAGCCATGGGCGTGAAGATTTTGAGATTTGGAATGCTTATAAGCCTCAATTGGAAGAGGCAGGTATTGATTCATCTATACCATTTCCTGTTGATGATGCTGGTTTTTACACAAAAGATGTTCCTGGTTTTGGTCCAGAGCGTAAAGAAGGGCCTGCACGCGTTATTGATGATAATGGAAAAATGGGTAATGCCAATAGAGAAGTTATTAACGCTTTAATCAAAGCGGATCGGTTATTTGCACGCGGTCGTTTAAAGCATTCTTACCCTCACAGTTGGCGTTCAAAAAAACCAGTCATTTTTCGTAATACACCACAATGGTTTATTTCAATGGATAAAGATCTTGGAGATGGTTCAACTCTACGCAGTCGTGCTTTGAAAGCTATTTCGATGACACGTTTTGTTCCTTCTTCTGGTCAAAACCGATTAGCTTCTATGATAGCAGATCGTCCTGATTGGGTTCTTTCTCGTCAGCGATCTTGGGGGGTTCCTATTTGTATTTTTGCCAATGAGGAAGGTATAGTTCTGAAAGATGAGAGCGTGAATGAGCGTATTTTGCAGGCTTTTGAAGCAGAGGGCGCAGATGCGTGGTTTGCTGAGGGAGCACGAGAGCGTTTTTTAGGTGACCGTGTGCATGAACCTTGGGTTCAAGTTCGTGATATTCTTGATGTTTGGTTTGATTCTGGAGCGAGTCATAGCTTTGTGTTAGAAGATCGAGCTGATTTAAAATGGCCTGCCGATGTTTATTTTGAAGGATCTGATCAACATCGTGGATGGTTCCAATCTTCTCTTTTGGAAAGTTGTGGTACGCGCGCTTGTTCTCCTTATAAAGTGGTGATCACACACGGTTTTACTTTGGATGAGAATGGCAAGAAAATGTCTAAATCTTTAGGCAATATAGTTGTTCCGCAAGAGATCATTAAAACATCGGGTGCTGATATTTTTCGTCTCTGGGTCATGACGACTGATTATTGGGAAGATCAGCGTTTAGGTAAAAAAATTCTTCAAACAAATGTAGATTCGTATCGTAAACTACGGAATGCAATTCGTTGGATGCTTGGGACTTTAGCGCATGATGAAGGAGAAGAAATATCTTATTGTACACTACCAGATCTTGAAAAACTTATATTACATCGGCTTTATGAACTCGATCAATTGATTAATCGGGCCTATGACGCGTTCGATTTTAAAAAGATTATGCGTGCATTGTTGGATTTTTCGATTATTGAGTTATCGGCCTTTTATTTTGATATTCGAAAAGATTCTCTTTATTGTGATGCTCCTTCATCAAAGAAACGTAAGGCTTCCTTGCAGGTAGTTCGTGAGATTTTTGAACGAATGGTAACATGGCTTGCTCCAATGTTGCCTTTTACAATGGAAGAAGCTTGGTTAGAGCGTTATCCAGAAAGTCAGTCGGTGCATTTAGAACAATTTCGTCCTGCACGAGAGGAATGGAAAAATGAATCTTTGGCTGAACGTTGGCAAAAAGTTCGGCAAGTCCGTAAAGTTGTGACAGGTGCTTTAGAGCTTGAACGAGCGGATAAGCATATTGGATCATCTTTAGAAGCTGCACCTATTGTTTTTATTTCTAATCTGGCTTTACTAGAGGCATTAGAAAATTTGGATATGGCGGAAATTTGTATCACAAGTGCCCTAACAATTAAACAGGATGTACCACCTGAGGATGCTTTTACTCTGAGTGATGTGGAAGGCGTTGGTGTGTATCCGGAAAAGGCGCTGGGGAAAAAATGTGCTCGGTCATGGCGCTATACGCAAGATGTTGGGAGTGATCCAGCTTATCCTGATGTCTCAGCTCGTGATGCAGCTGCTTTGCGGGAATTACAGATGCTTGGAAAGATTTAAAGTTTTAGACCAAGGGAAGAAAACAAATGCGGGGTTGTTTCGGTTCAATTCTGTGATTGATGCGTATTATCTTTTATGATAATAAGGAAACTCTTTGTTTTTCTGTGGGGGAGAGGTGGATTTATTGTGTGGAACGTATCTACAATAAATGCGGGAAGATTATTCAGCCATATACTTAAAAAAATGGGATAAGTAGTGAAAAAACGTGAAATAAAAATATTGCCAATAAGCATTTTGGGTATATGCTTTGTGTTAACAGGATGTGGTTTATCTGCTCCTACCTATGGTACAGATAAGTCGGTTTCATTACAGTTTTTTGAAGATATTGCTAACTTTGCTTCGCTGACATCAACAAACGATAATAGTCAACTTATTATGAAACCTCATTCAAAACTTGTGATGCCGAAATTCGGTTCGCACTTAGTTTTACCATTACCACAACAAGATATAGCACAGAATAGCTCTCTTGGTAGAGCAGAAACGACGAAGCAACATCTTGATAATGGCAGAGTTCCCGTTTTTCCAAAAAAGATATCATTAATTAATAAGCATGCCAATGCTGCTGATTCAGAAAGTATTCCACAGTTGAACGCGAAGCAGCAGCAGGAATATTTGCGTCGTCAAAGAGCGCGAGGTGGTAGTGCAAAGTATCGCCGGTATCTCACTGAGCCACCTTTAAGTTATCGGCAACCAGCGAAGATAGTGCCTGTTGGTCAATCAGAGTCGAGGCGTTAAAAGAGTTTCGAAGAAAAGTGCTTTAAAACCAGTTTGGATAAAAAAAGAGTTATTAACCTTTTTAGAGAGTTCTAATATTGTTCAAAGTAGGTGTTATAGATAGAAGAGAAATTTTTTAACATCGCTTTTGTGCAAAAAAATTTTTAAGCAATTGGGCTGCTTCTTTTTCCTTAAAACCAGAATAGATTTCAGGTTTGTGATGACAGGTTGGCTGCTGATAAAAACGTGGACCGTGTTCAATAGCACCTCCTTTAGAATCGCTTGTTGCATAATAGAGACGCTGTATGCGTGCAAGTGAAATGGCTGCAGCGCACATCGCACAAGGCTCGAGGGTTACATACAGGTCACAATCAGAAAGCCTTTCACTTTGGAGGGTTTCGCAGGCCATACGGATTACGCGCATTTCTGCATGTCCTGTAGGATCATATGCGGCTTTTATATAGTTACTAGCGCGTGCAATGATAGTTTTTCCGCGTGTGATAACAGCACCAACTGGGACTTCATCTTTTTTTTTTGCCCATTGTGCTTCTAAGAGGGCTATTTCCATGGGAGTCAAAGTCATAGAGTTCTTTCTACTAAAATATAGGGAGTCGACAAGCTTCTCCATATAGTTTCTTCATGAGGAGTATTATAAAATGAATGAGTTATAATCCTTTTATAACGAAGGGCTATTATTTTTTAAATATTTAAATCAACTGGCAAGTAAACCAATATATTATGCTACTAGGGGATAGAAAATAATAAATGATTGTGTTACTCCCACTTTTTAGGATAAGCGGCATGGTATGGGTAGATGATTTGCTGAACGTATTGGAAGAGGTTGATGTAAAGAGCGCATGAATGAAAACAATGAGAGTGAGCGGATCGCTAAAAGATTAGCGCGTGCAGGTGTTGCTTCGCGTCGTGATGCAGAAATGATGATTGTTGCAGGTCGTATTGTTGTTAATGGTAAAGTGGTAACGACACCTGCTTTTAATGTTACTCGCTCTGATGTTATTAAAGTTGATGGCAAATCTTTATCTCCCATGGAACGAACGCGCTTATGGCTTTACCACAAACCGGCAGGACTTGTCACCACTAACCGTGATCCTGAAGGTAGACCAACAGTATTTAGCAATTTGCCAAAAGGAATGCCTCGTGTTCTTTCTGTAGGCAGGCTTGACATTAATACAGAAGGGCTTTTGCTGTTAACCAATGATGGAGGTTTAGCACGTATATTAGAGCTTCCCTTAACAGGATGGGTGCGCAAATATCGAGTTCGTGCTCATGGAAAAGTAAAACAGAATGCACTTGATAACCTTAAAAATGGCATAGCGGTGAATGGTGTATTCTATGGTTCGATTGAAGCATCAATTGAACGTGAACAAGGGACAAATATTTGGCTTTCTGTGGCTTTGCGTGAAGGAAAAAATCGTGAAATAAAGAAAGTTTTTGGTGCTTTAGGATTATCGGTTAATCGTTTAATTCGTGTATCTTATGGTCCATTTCAGCTCTCTGATCTGGATGAAGGGGCCGTTCGTGAGATAAAAGGTCGTATGTTACGTGAGCAATTGGGAGAGCGTTTGATTATACAAGCCAATGCAAATTTTGATGCTCCAGTTTTAAAGCCATTTTCAAATTCTACGCTTATTGCGGAAAGACGAAATGATAGGGATATTTGTGTCACCAATGATGGTTGGATTTTCTCGAGTGAGAAAGGTATACAGCGTAGACAGCGAGACCGTTTTACTAAACACGATCAATCACGGTTGGTTACAAAATCTGATGAAAAATTTATACGCAAGGATAAGAGCGAGGAAAGGAAAGTAGAGCGTTTTTTGCCTCGTTGTCGTCGTTCTAATGTTTGGATGGCTCCTGGTGCACGTCCACAGAGTTCACTTAAAAAGTCTTTCTATAATAGCAGTACTTCTCAAGATCATAAAAGAGATTTAGCTGGCCCAAGAGCTTTTCATAAAGCTAAAGAAAAATCTCCAGTAGTACAGTTGCAGAAAGAGAGAGGTGTTAGTTTTGATCAAAAGCATAGTAAAAAGTCTTATGGAGAAGTATGTGTTGTCGGCAAAAAGAAGCATTCTTTTAAGAGAGAAGAAAGGGTTGTGAAAGACAATAATGGTGAGCATGCTTTTGAGAGTAAGAAAAAGGATAAATTGTTTATTGGTAATATAAGAAAATCTATAACATATAACGATGAAGGAAAAATAGGGAAGAAATTTGGAGAACCACGTGCGGATCGTCGGCGGTAAATTTGCTGGGCGTATTTTGTTTGCACCTGTGGGGCAGTCAATTCGTCCAACGAGTGATCGTACGCGCGAAAACCTTTTCAATATTCTTGCGAGTCGAGAAGAACAATTTTGGACCAATAAACGTATTCTTGATCTTTTTGCTGGTACTGGTGCTTTAGGCATAGAGGCTCTATCGCGTGGTGCAAAAGCTGCTGTTTTTGTTGAAAATTCAGTTGAGGGACGTGGATTACTTCAAAAAAATATTGAAGCTTTGGAATTGCAGTCAATTGGACGCATTTTGCGTCGTGATGCTACAAAACTGGGTAATATTGGCACAATGTTGCCATTTGATGTAATTTGCGCAGATCCTCCTTATGGCCATTGTTTAGGTGAGCGTGCTTTTGTGGAGGCTCTAAGAGGAGGGTGGGCAAAAAATGATACACTCTTTGTGCTTGAAGAAAAGAAAGATACAATTATTCATTTACCTGAGATATTTTATCTAGATGATGAGCGTTTTTATGGTGAGACAGCAATACGTCTTTATAAACTGCGATCATAGTTTTAGGTTTGAGAAAGTTTTCATTTTTATACAAAAGGATGAGAAAAATAATTTTGTATTACTTTTCTCATGACACTTTTTTATGGAATGATTACTATATTAATTAAAGACAATTTTTTTACTAATCAAGGGTGTGTGAAATTTTTATATTACCATTTTTCATAACCAATATACAATTTTTTGCCCGTATATGTATTTTTCTATGCGGTGTATCTAAAAAAGATATATGGCATGATATAGTTGCTCTTTTCATGAATATCACAAGACTTTTTAATTTCAGGTAAGCAATATAGGCAGTATAAAAGATGCAAATGATCTTTTAAGGTTGCTGCATATATACAAAACTCTTGATAACGTTATATCAAAATGATCAATATTTTCTTTATCATGGAATTTATCTTATATGATCAAAATAAAGGATAAGTAACGTATAAAATTACAATTTTATATAAACTTTTTAAAAACTTGGAAAGAAGAAGACAGTATGACTTATGTAACCAATAGAGCAGATATTTACAAGGCATTTTATGCCTTTCGTTTGTGACTTAATAAAATACTTAATCTCATTAGAAAAGCAAAAATTAACCACATAGCTAGAAGCTTTTCCTAGATTAATTTCTTTAATAGCTTATACAAATATAATTTTGCAAATAAATCCAACGCGCATCTATAATATTAATGGCGATCGATATATTCAAAGTAATGGTTATGCAGTTAAGGCACTGTACATTGTATTATAACAAATAGCATTTGATCCTCAACTTTTTGATACGTATTTAAGCTTTGATTTTAATTTTATTTGCCATGTAACCAAAAAAATTCTTGGCAACGAGCAAAACATAGGTTTTCTTGGTACAGGAATAATGGCTCTTTGGGGCAACTTAACTCTCAATCCTATCATTCTTTTGTACTTCTTGGCGATGGCGAAAGACAAAAGGATTCATCTGGGAGGTTGCATTATTTTCAGCACATTATTAGTTCATCAGTCTTATTGTGGCTGTCGATAGAAATAAACTCAAATTGTTGATAAGACTGGGTATCTTAATGAAAAGAGAGCACTTAAAAAATAAATTTAAAAGTGTTCAGTACTTTGTTGTAGAAATTGATGATCATAATATAACACAATTAAAAAAATCCTTCGGTTCTCCTCCATCTCATAAGAACAGACCAACAGCAATATTTGTAAACACAATGAAGGAGTATGGAATTTCCTATAAGGAAGACGGACATTGGCACTATAAGTTCCAACAGATGAGGAATACAAATATCATTATCAATAAAGCGTATGTTATAAAAAATGGAAAAGATATTCTTTTGTTGTTACTGACGAGATCGTTCAGATTTGTTTTAATGCTGCTGAAAAACACCCAAAATATGAAATTATGCTAATAGTTGGAAGTGTGCCAACAATTTGGTTTTTAGATAATGCATTTGTGCTAGAACTATGTAAATCCTATAATTCTATTATTGTCTGTGAAGAATATAGTATAAATGGAAGGCTTAGAAATGGAATTGCTAGATTATTTATGGAACATAGAATTGTATGCAAATTTGTATCGTCGGGAATACTGGATGAGTCAATCTTTAATGGAAACCAATTAGATATTTTAGCGAATTATGGAATCAACCCAAATAGTGTAACAAAAGCTATATTAGCAGTACAATACAAAAACTATTAAATTACTTTTTAATATGTTCATCAGCTCAAAAACATCATAAATCATTGAACATGCAAAAAAATAAAGCAGACAAGCACATTAAATCACGCTTTTTTGCTTTTATTGAATACGCTTTTCTTTTCTAAAGACAGTGCATTTGTTCATTGTTCAAAAGCACCTATACTTACTAAATTTTCGCGTGTAATCTTTTTAATTGTATGTGCACCGATCAAAGTCATAGCTACTCGCATTTCATTAGCTAAAAGGTCAAGGAGGTGAGCAACACCTTTTTCACCTGCTGCTGCAAGCGCATAAACAAAGGCACGACCAATCATAACGGCATCTGCACCTTGAGCTATCATGCGGACAACATCGAGACCAGAACGAACACCAGAATCTGTTAAAATAATCAAATCACCCTTTACAGTTTCCGCAATTGCTGGCAATGCGCGTGCCGTTGATAAGACACCATCAAGTTGGCGTCCGCCATGATTGGAAACGACAATGCCATCAGCACCAAATTGTACTGCTTCTCGTGCATCTTCTGGATCAAGAATGCCTTTCAAAATCATTTTTCCCTTCCAAAAATCTCGAATCCATTGCAAATCACGCCAACCAATTGATGGGTCAAAATTTGCACCAAGCCAACCAACGTAATCATCCAATGCAATTTTCTTTTGCAAATAGGTAGAAACATTTCCAAGATCATGTGGTCGCCCCATAACACCAACATTCCACGCCCAATGTGGATGGGTAAAAGCCTGTAAAATACGGCGTAATCCAGCATAGGGCCCAGACATTCCCGAATGTGCATCACGATAACGTGCACCAGGAACCGGCATATCCACTGTAAAAACCAAGGTGCGCACACCAGATGCCCAAGACCGTTCTAAAGCATCACGCATGAACCCGCGATCTTTGAGAACATAAAGTTGAAACCAAAATGCGCTTCCAACCGCTTTTTGCACTTCTGCAATGGGGCAAACTGAAACTGAGGACAGGGTAAAAGGAATCCCTTTTGCAACAGCTGCACGCGCAGCTTGTACCTCACCACGACGTGCATACATGCCAGTTAGTCCAACAGGTGCAAGTATAATCGGCAAATTAAGTATTTGACCAAAAAGTTTAGTTGAAAGATCAACTTCACTAACCTGTTTCAGAATTCTTTGACGTAATGCAAGCGTTTGCAGATCTGTACAATTACGTCGCATTGTTTCCTCAGCATAAGCTCCGCCATCGATATAGTGAAAAAGAAAAGGAGGAAGTCGTCGTTTTGCTGCTTTGCGATAATCAAATGTTGAGGAAATAATCATGAATCACACCACTGTTCCTGAATGAAAACAAAAACAATCCTAAAACTAATGAGAACTAACCTGAGCACTTCCCCTATTAGACATTTTCTCAAAATATCCCTTTAGTAGATACAGGCAATTAAGATTGCAACTCAAAAAATACATCGATAAAAACAATATCTTTATTTTTGTTCTTTTCCAGGTTCAAAATTTGACAGCGCTAAGCTTTAGTCAATAACTGACAAATACACAGGTTATTAGTATGTATTCTAAGAATCAAGAATTAAGATGTAGTGTTTTTTATATCAATGCTTTTTATAGAGGTTGTTTTAAGCATCTATTCCAATTTTAAAACAATACACACCTTATAAGCTATTAAAGATATTTCACGTTATAGTTGATAAAAGTCATATAGCTCTAACTATTAAGTATAGATCACAGAAGTCTCCTTCCCAAAGATGAAAAAACTACTAATAGAATGAACTGAACTTGTCACATGCATCCAGCAATGTTTTCTTTCGTAGGTGCCTGTTAATCAAAATTTATGAATATACACTTCTTAGTTTATCAGGGTATTAAAGGATTTTAGATATGAGTACATATAAACAGAAAAATTTCATCTTTGATTAAGCTATTTTCTAATCATACTATAAAGCGATTATATACAAAAAGCGTAAATTATATAAAATTATCAAAATAGCATTTAAAATAAAAGTGTATTTAAAAAGTTATTATTGTTTTGTCACTGAAAGAAAACTCATTTTTTATTCTTTAACGATATGTTATATTGAAAAAAGTATGTGATATATTTATTTAAAGTTTTTAAAATAAAGCGAATGGCTGCAATTAATTCCGCATATTCAGTTCGAGAAACAAATAAACTGGCAGTATATCATATTGATAAAAACTACAGCGTTTCTTTCATTAAAATCCGCTTTTTGAAACATTTTATCAAAGTTAGTGTTTTCAAATTATTTAAAATGTTTAGACAACTTTAATCCTTGCGCTTGATAATGTGATCCAGCATCATGTCCGTAAAGTGCTGATGGTCGATTAAGCATATGTTCATACACTAAACGGCCAATAATTTGACCATGCTCCAAGATAAACGGAACTTCATGACTGCGTACTTCCAAAACCGCTTTTGCTCCTTTTCCACCTGCTTCCATATGTCCAAACCCTGGGTCAAAAAAACCTGCATAATGCACCCGAAATTCACCAACTAAAGGATCAAAAGGGGTCATTTCCGCTGCATAAAGTGGAGGAATATGGACAGCTTCTCTCGAAACTAAAATATAAAACTCATCAGGATCAAGAATAAGTTCCCTTTGTCCACGGTCAAAAAGAGGCTCCCAAAAATCTAGAATATCTGCAACAGCATGTTTATCGATATCAATAACACTTGTATGGCGTTTACCACGGTAGCCCACAAGCCCATTTTCATCACCTTTCAAATTAATGGAAAGCCCAAGCCCACCTGCACTAATATTAGGTAAATCATCGGATATCAATGTTTCATACGTATGCAAAGTGTGCAGTTCAATTTCATTTAAATAACTGTGTCCTTTGCGAAACCGAAGTTGAGATAAACGTGAACCGGTATGCACCAAAATTGGAAATGTACGTGGACTAATTTCAAGATAAAGTGGACCATGATAACCGGCACAAATCTTATCAAATTCTTGAGCATTATCGGTAATTACACGTGTAAAAATATCTAAACGTCCGGTAGAACTTTTAGGATTGGTAACTGCTGATAAAATGTCCGGTAAAGCTAAACTTTCCAAAAGAGGGACAATATAAACACAACCTGTTTCTAGAACCGCTCCGTTCCGCAAATCAAATTCGTGTAACTTTAATCGTTCGAGTTTATCTAAAACTTTCACATTGGCTCCTGGCATAAAGGAAGCACGTATACGATAAGCTTTATCCCCTAAACGAAGATCAAGACTTGCAGGTTGTATTTGGGCTGCATCAAATGGCCAAAGAGCTTTGAGAATATTATTATCAATTAAGGCTTGTATATCATCATCTGCCAAAATACCGCTACTACGCGCCATATGTTTTGCCTTCCATTTTTACTTCATTTCTTTTTTGTCTTAGATGATTGATTAGTACAAGATGTTTTCGGGTAATAAAGATGATTCGCTTCTCATTTTCCCAATTAATTTACTACTATAATTAGTCATAGAATGCTAAAAAAAACGAAACAGCATTTAGTGCAATACTCTTTGAAAGTAAATAATAGTTATTTTGAATAATATCTCTCATACCTTGTCATTCTTGAATGTTACACAAATAATGCTATTATAATCCAAAACTTCTATAGAATCCGCGGGAATCTTGTTAGACTTTATTATGATCATACGCCATCTCAGCGAGAATATTATTAATCAAATTGCTGCCGGTGAAGTTATTGAACGGCCAGCAAATGTTGTCAAAGAACTTGTTGAAAATTCTATTGATGCTAGAGCAACGCGTATTGAAATTGTTATAGCAAATGGTGGAAAAAACTTTATAAAGGTGAGTGATAACGGTTGTGGTATTTCTGCTAATCAGTTAACATTAGCAGTGTCCCGTCATTGTACTTCAAAAATTACCGATGATGTACACAATATCTGCTTCCTTGGTTTTCGAGGGGAGGCTTTACCCTCTATTGGTTCTGTGGCAAAACTTAAATTAATTTCACGAACGCAAGATGCTGATAGTGCTGCTGAAATTACCGTCACAGCAGGAAAAATTGTCGGACCAAAACCGGCTGCTGCAAATCCTGGAACAATTGTTGAAGTTAGGGATCTTTTTTTTGTCACTCCAGCACGGCTAAAATTTATGAAAACTGATCGTGCTGAAACGAATGCCATTATCGATATGGTTAAACGAATTGCTATCGCATTTCCACATATCCGCTTTTCTTTCTCAGGCCCAGACAGAACTACTATGGAACTTCCTGCTACAGAAAATAATATCCAAGGACAGTTACAACGTATTACACAAATTATGGGTAAAGAATTTGCTCCCAACAGTATCCCACTTAATGCTGAACGCGAATCAGTTCGTTTGACTGGGTTTGCTTGTTTACCATCTTTTAATCGTAGTAATAGTCTTCATCAATTTGCTTATGTTAATGGGCGTCCAGTGCGCGATAAATTTCTTTGGGGAGCAATTCGAGGAGCCTATGCTGATGTCATGATTCGGGATCGTTATCCTGTATCCATTCTTTTTATTGATCTACCACCTGCTGATGTAGACGTAAATGTCCATCCAACCAAAGCAGATGTACGATTCCGTGATTCAGGGTTAATTCGTGGTTTAATCATTGGAGCAATTCGTGAAGCATTGCATCAAACGGGTGTTCGTCCTACTTCAACGCACTCTGAAGCAATGCTGGCTGCATTTCAAACACAACAGCCATTAAAAGCTTTTAAAAGCACTTCTTCTTCTTACAGCCTACAACCTCACCATTTTACATCTGCAACAATGATTCACAAACCACTCGATACTACTAGCTCTTTGGGTTTAAAAGAATATGCCACTCCTCTTATGGAGGGCTTAAATATACCAAGCGGTGATGCCTATATTTCAAGTACTACACCTTCATCAGAAGAATTATCTTATCCCTTAGGGGCTGCCAGAGCACAAATTCATAAAAACTACATTATCGCTCAAACCCAGGATAGTTTGATTATTGTAGATCAGCATGCTGCTCATGAACGATTGATTTATGAAGCACTCAAGAATGCACTTTATTCCAAACCACTTTCTTCACAATTGTTGCTTATCCCTGAAATTGTAGAACTCTCTGAAGAAGAGGCAACATGTCTTTTAACGCATAAAGATGCTTTGCAGAAATTTGGCTTGGGGATAGAACCATTTGGTCCTGGTGCAATTGTTGTACGCGAAACACCCTCTATGTTAGGGGAGGTCAACATACAAGCCCTCATTAAGGATCTTGCAGATGAAGCTGCTGAGTATGATACGACAGACAATTTAAAAGCAATGCTTGATTATATCGCAGCTACTATGGCTTGTCATGGCTCAATACGATCAGGACGTCTTTTGCGCCCTGAAGAAATGAATGCACTATTACGACAAATAGAAGCAACCCCTAATACAGGGACATGTAATCACGGTCGACCTACTTATATTGAACTTAAATTAGCTGATATAGAGAGGCTTTTTGGTAGAAAATAAATTACTTACTTATCGTATTGGCAAGAAGGAAATATTTTTTAAATCACTCTCGACTTCATAAGGTGTTTTATGGCACTTTACTTGGATACTTCCTCATAAAAATAAAAAGGGAATATAAAGAATGTTTTCTAGTGAAGAACGCGAAGCGAAAATTCATTATACCAATAATGGATATAAAATCGTAGAATATGGAACCTATACCCTTTGTGCTGTCAGCGGACAAAAAATCCTGCTAGAAGATTTAAAATATTGGAATCATCACCGTCAAGAAGCGTATGCTAGTTGTGAAATTTCCTATCATCGCGAACTTGAGTGTAATCCGTATCTCAGCCAATTGTTAAAAACGCAGAAAAAATAACCAATTGAAAACTATAAATTCATTTCTTTAAAGGAGATGTTTGCGCTCTTTAAAACGGGTCATGACTTCTTCAAGGATTATATGGCAAAAGTCTTTTTGAACAAAATCGACTTTAATATCAAATACAATAAGATTTTTTAAAATTTTTTGCACATTGCTTGTTTGTATACGTACGTAATCTTTAGCAGTTGTAGCTAACCATAAATTTTGAGTTTTAGCCTTTTGTACAAGATTTTTTAAATCTGTATCGGTAAAAAAATAGTGGTCAGGATAAGAGTAGGTTTGGACTACATGACCAGAAAGTTCTTTAATGGATTTAAAAAATTTATTTGGATTGCCAATACCTGCAAATGCCAAAAATGATTTTTTTGCAACCTCTTCAGATGCTAAAGATTTAAGGTACGCATGATACAAAGGTTTTCCAGTATGAGTGGCAGGAAAAGTAATTTTATCATGTGTATCCGAATGACCAATTAACAAAACACCATCTGTCAAAGAAAGTTGTGTTTTTAATGGTGCACGCAATGGTCCTGCTGGAAAAACAAGTCCATTACCAAAACCACGCATTGAATCTACAACGAGCAATGCATAGTCCATATAAAGGCGGCGACTTTGAAATCCGTCATCCATTAAAATCAGATTACATCCTTCTTGCTTGAGACGTTGTGCTGCTGCATAACGATCGGCGGATATGGCAACAAGAGCATGTCGTGCAAGTAAAAGCGATTCATCTCCAACATCGCGCGCATTATCATATTCCTCATTGACAAGATGTACTTCCTTAATTATTCCACCATAACCACGGGATACAACACCGGGCACAAAACCAAGTTTTTTAGCTACTTTGGCAAAAGCAATAACAACAGGTGTTTTACCAGCACCACCGCATGTAAAATTGCCAATACACAAAACTGGAAGATCAATAATAGGGGGATGTCTTGCCATATGGCGACGTGAATAATAACTATAAACCCATGAGATTGGGGCTAACAAAACACGCAAAAAGCTTTTATCTTTCCACCAAAAATATGGCGCGTTAATACGCATATTTACCCCGGTACCGACTTAAACCTGTTTGTATCACAAGAGGTTGCAAAAATGGTTCAAGAACCTTTAATGTGCGTTCGAGTGCACCGGCCATACTTGTTGCAATTTCATAGGCTTTATCAATCATTTCTTGTCGTAATACTTCATTTGTTAAAAGCCTATACACTTGAATAGCAAGCTGTTTTGTATCTTGAATCATATATGCTGCTTCACGCATTAAGAATTGTTCAAACATCTCTTGAAAATTTGAGACATGAGGTCCGGTCAAAATAGCTGAACCAAAAAGAGCCAATTCCAATGGATTGTGTCCACCATTTCCACATAACGACTTTCCAATGAAAGACACTTTTGATAAGCGAAGGAAAAGCCCCATTTCCCCAATCGTATCACCCCAGAAAACGTCTGTATTTGCATCTGGAACAACATTACTGCTTCTACGGATAAAACGCAAACTCTTATTGTTGCATTTTTTAATAAGATCTTCTAAGCGTTGAGGATGGCGGGGCACAATGATTGTCAATAAATCTGGCAAATAATTTTTAAGAATCTTATGAACCTCAAAAGCAATCTCTTCTTCACCTTCATGGGTTGAAACAGCTGCCCAAACTGGGCGGTTGCCGATAGCATTACGGTAATGTGTAAGCAAGGCTTGATTTTCAGCTGGTAAAACATCGGCTTTAAGATTACCAGAAAGTGCAACAGATTTTACTCCAAGGGCATGGTAATAAGCGACATCTCTTTCATTTTGGCCAATAGCCAAGTCAATATGCTTAAAAATATATTTGGCAAGAACAGGACGTTTTTGCCAAGCTTTAAAAGAACGTTCAGACATATGGGCATTAACCAAAATTTGTGGAATACCCATTTTAGCCAATTCTTTAATACGGAGAGGCCAGATTTCCGATTCACAAATTAATGTTAAATCCGGCTTCCAGTGATTGATAAAACGGTGTACTGCCAAATCTAAGTCCAAAGGAGCATATTGATGAATTAACCGATTACCAAACTGTTTTTTCACAAGGGTGGAAGATGTTACAGTACCAGTTGTCAATAATACATTAATACCCAATGATAAAATGTAATCAATAAGAGGGACAAGAGCAAGTGTTTCTCCAACACTGGCGGCATGCAACCAAATGAGTGGGCTTTGAGGTCGTGCTTTATGGCTCTTACCCAAACGCTCTTTTTGGCGCCCCCACTCTTCTTTTCCACGGACAGTACGAAGAAACAGATAAAAAGGTACAACAGGACGTAAACAAAAGCCAATCATTCGATAGATTAAAAAAGCAGCTTGTGCCTTTATTTCCATTCTTAAAACCATCTCATTCACCTGTTTTGAATCGTCTGTAAACTTTTTTATTAAACGATTCATTACTTCTATTCATTGCTTTGATTTTTTTTTCACGAATAGTAAAATATCCCTAATATTTTAGGCAATAAAAAACGCTTCATTTATAAGAATGATTTGGAAAGCAGAAATGCAATTCTATGCCATGTTTTTTCAAGTGTTTTCTCCTATGAAAATGCATACACATAAGGTATGATAGTACAGGTAAATAATTTGGCTAATAAAATAATTCTTTTTCTAATTTTGTGCACTTTATATCCACAATTATAATATTTCTTCAGACTTAAGAAAATTTTGAGCATTAGAAGCCCTTATATTCATATGAACATTAGGTGTTTTTTTCATACTCTCAAACCATGAGCAAATTTAAATTTTCATTTTTGCAAGTGGTATATTATTTCTGAAGGAACAAAGCGAAAAACATAGTAACAACTTTATCCCTTTGAGAATAAAGAAAAGATATTATGTTATATTATCATACAAAAAAGTTGTAAGAAATCTATTATAAACGTTTTCTGCCTTGATAGCATTATCTAAGATTCTTAACTGTGGATTTGTCTAATAAACAAAACATAATTATTCTATCCACACAACAAAAACGATATAAACCTTATTTTATCCGTAAATATTGATTTCTGTATCAAAAACACTTTAAAATGCAGTACTTTTTTCTGAGTTCTTTACTCTTCTTTGATATATATCGAATCTAAAAAATTCAATTTTTCTATATGCATATAACTTAAGGAAATGGTGATCAAATATTCAAGTCTTACTTATGTATCGCTTATTTCAGAGTCAAAAAATTGATGCAAGTCAACGATATAATAACGTTGTAATGCGTTGTCTACACTGCTTTGTGCTTTCGCATGCCATGCCTCTTGAGCTGATTGATAATCTGGAAAAATACCAACTACATCTAAATCATCAATATTCTTGAATTGATTACTATTAAGATTTTTTAATTCTCCACCAAATACAAGATGCAAACATTGTTTTTTTTCACTGGTTTCAGTCATATGTGCCTCCATATCATTAAGAAATTTTAGCGCGTTTTTATGTGATTAAACTAACTTTGCTTGACGAACAACATCTATCATATCTTGACAGCAATTATTTTTACCAGCAATTAAAATTCCATATTGATAAGGTTCAATTCTGTAAGATATAATAGGTGTATCAAGCGATAGAAAACAACCTCCGCTTTCCTGTAAAATAAGATCAGCTGCAGCAATATCCCATGCATGACAATTCGGACGAACCAATACAATATCAATCTCATTTTGAGCAACAAGAACAATACGATACGCGAGAGAAGGAATGTGGCGATAAAAATTGACTTGATTGCAAAAATCATCTGGTAATTTTTGCGCTAGTGATTTATCGAGTGAAACTTTGTACTTTCCATTAATTTGAGAAGCTAAAAGAGGGAGTTTTGTACCATTTAATGTTGCCCCGCTACCAGCAACAGCTGCATAAACATCTCCCTGAGCTGGACATTGTACAACACCTACAATAGGACGCCCATTCTCAATAATAGCAATCGAAATACACCAATAAGTGCTATCTGAAAGAAAACCACGAGTTCCATCAATAGGGTCAACTACAAAGTAGCGTTCATAAATTCTTTGATACCGATCATCTTTTGTTTCTTCTGAAATCCATCCATAATTTGGGCGTGCTCTAAGAAGCTTTTCCTTCAAAAAGTGATCAACTGCAAAATCTGCTTCACTGACTGGTGAATTACCTTCTTTCATCCAAACGTTCAACGCACATCCAAAATACCTCATTGCTAAATTTCCTGCCTCTCGACAAACATCAAGCAAGAGAGTTAAGTCAGAAGAATAATGCGTATTATTTTCCTGCAAGTGTCATACCTTCAATTAATAATGTTGGAGCGGTTGTACCATAACGTCGATCAATATCGTTCGCAGGTGTTAAGTGTGCTAACATATGAAGTAAATTAGAACCTAGTGTTATTTCACTTACTGGATAAGCAATTTCGCCGTTTTCAATCCAAAAACCAGCAGCACCACGACTATATTGGCCCGTAACAAAATCAATACCATGCCCAAATAATTCTGTAACATAAAAACCATTTTGCAAATCTTTTATCATATCATGAGGCGATATTAAACCCGGTTCAATAGCAAAATTGGTACTCATTGGTTGAATCGATGACGCTGAACGGACACCATGACCATTAGTTTTCAGTCCCAATTCACGCGCTGAAGATGATGAAAGGAGCCAGTTTTTTAAAATACCATTTTCAATAATATTTAATGTTTGTCCTTCTACTCCCTCTTCATCGAAAGGACGAGAAGCAATTCCACGCAATCGCAAAGGTTGATCAGTTACATTAACATCTGGTTTCATCACTGCTTTTCCCAAGAGATTTTGTAAAAGGCTTGTTTTGCGTGCCACGGATGCTCCATTCACCATCGATGCGATATGCCCGGCGATTCCACGAGCTGTACGCGGATCAAAAATAACATCTACAACTCCTGTAGCAGCACGAACTGCTCCCAAACGTCGAACTGCACCAATACCCGCCTTTCTTCCAACAATTTCTGCTGCTTCCAAATCAGAAAAATGTAAGGCAGTTGTATAATCATAATCTCGTTCCATTTCTGTGCCCTCACCAGCAAGGGCACTGCAAGAACGAGAAAAACAACTGGAGTGATAAGTTCCACAAAAACCATCGCTGGTTACAAGAACAAATCCGCTATGACCATAAGCTGTCGTGGCTCCACCAGAGTTGCTCACTCCTTTAACATCAAGAGCTGCTGCTTCCATTTTTAAAGCATCTTCTGTGAGAAAATGACTAGGTGGAATAAAATCATCAAAAAGATCAAGATCTTTAGGTTGTGTAACTAAAGCTTCTTTATCTGCCAAACCTTCAAATAAACTGTCAGGAGAAGCTTTCGCCATCATAACAGCATGTTCTGCAAGTTCTTGAGGATAAGACGCTAAATTCGCAGAAACACTTGCCACTTTTTTGCCGACAAAAACTCTTAATGTAAAATCATTGCTTTCTGAGGCTTCTGTCGATTCGACTTTCCCAAAACGAACTGATACGCTGGTAGAATGTGTGCGAACAATAACAGCATCAGCAGCATTTGCCCCAGAACGCTTTGCCGATTCAATCAATGAAGAGGCTTTATCAATCTGGTTCTTTTCAGTCATCATGGACTCCTTTAAACATTGATCATTCATATGGGTAGCAATTTGGAAAGTTTATACAAAATATAACTTTTGTATATACATAGATAGAAAAGTATGCATTATTAAAGCATTCTTTTTCTTTTAACGAATTGAGCAATTTCTTTTTTAACTTCTTTTTAAAAAGGTGCAATATATTATTAATTTTTTGGCTTCAATCATTCGAATTCACTGTATGCCATTGCACAAGCTAAACCCGCGTTTATAATTAAACAAACAAGCAACCACGCAATGATACTGTGACTTTAACGTCAAATTTTCAAGCGTTCCAATAATTGGAAAATATTCTAAACCACATGCCTTTTAGTCATTAAGCACTAAATTGATTTTCATGTTATCTCCTCTATAGTATTCTTTAGTTCTTACGCAAGCGTAAGGAAAAACCTCTATAATACTCCTTCTTTAACATTTATGTGCTCTCTTCTCATGAATGCAATAATTTGGTGAATAAAACACAAAACATAGAAAGTACAAAAGATAACTGCGTTCATTATGATTTACTCAGAAAAGTAGTCATAAGTTTCTTTTACTCTGTATGCAGATGTCAATACAGACTCTCTGTTTCATGGCTATCTAAATAAGTTATCATCATGCACTCTTTTTCGGTGTTACAAAGTACAAAAGACAGCATTTTGCCTTTTTTATGCATCGTAGTTAATCGGCTATTATGTTATTAATTAAAAAAGCCTGATCGATTTTCTCTATATCTATCCTTGGATTTAGTTTCGAAATCAGAATGCTGTTTCAATTAATTCTGGAAGAATGATAGTTCATAATCTCTTAAACGAGTACAGAGGTATTTGCCAATAACGAAATATCTTTGCACATAAAATAAGCTTTTTGAATAAATACATTCAATGAAATCTAGTCAATTTTTATAAAATAGATATTGCACTTATTTTATTATAGAAGCTTTAGTATAGAATCGATTGTACACAATGGTCTGATTAGATTTAAACAGATAAAAAAGTACTCTTTGGAATGGGATTATAAAATTCCTATGGTTCAAAGACTCAATTCTCACGTGGGCTATAATAACTTACACCATATTCTTTTGAAAAAATATCAATTTTCTTCAATAAATTGAGCATTACTACGAGATAGTTTTATTTCCAGAATGAGGGAGGGAAGGGTATGAGTGAGAGATTCTTTGCTAATGTTAGGAGCACATTAATTCTATGTGGACTGGTTGAATTTTCAATCCTTTGAGAAAGAGTTTTTTGCCTCATGGGTTTCCATGGAGCGTTTTGGCAGGTTCCCCAGTTTACAATTTACTGGTTATGGCAATGACCCTAAAATCATCCGTAGGGTTTGGTTTCCGGAAGAATTTAGGGATCGGGTTTTTAATGCTATCACCACAACTATTCGAAGAGCAAAGCCCATTCAGATGCTTCATTGGATCAATGATAGAACCTATAGTGCTATTCTCTATAGTCTCATAGTGATCACCACTATTAGTAAAGACCACGACTTTATCAGTCGCTCTGGTCAATCCCAGCGTATCCGCTATTCCATCAGTTTTTGTCCTTTTTTGACGGCGGAAAACCGCAAGAACAATATCAGGTGGGAATAAACTCCATGAAGATACCAGAAAAGCATGTTTTTGTAGAATTAGAGGATTTGAGTTTCGATCTCGTCTGCTTTCAATATGCTATGGCTATGTTAAGGGACTGCAGACAAATTGGGGGACTGGATGGTTATTTAGAAGCTACGTTGGAAGCCAATCCAGAGATTGCCAAATGTGGAGCTCTTTTATTACAGAGCTTAAAAGTCATTCTGCCTGAATTTGTGATGTATGAAAAGAACAATGTGGGCAAGCGGCTATGGGATTAATGCGCACGCATTCCTTTATTGAAGTGAGAGTAGGAGATAAGCTTGTTCATGAAGTTTTTTATCAATGTTTTTAATGGCTACCATCACTGATCATGCTGGCAATGAAGTTGATACATTTGAAGCAGAACTTGATGATAGTGGTAATGATTTAGAGATTCCCTTGAGCTTACAGTGCGCTGCAGGTAATCTTTAGCGATGAGAACAGCATGATTGCTTTTATGAGGTATTTTATTGTCGAGTCGGTTATGAGTTGTGGTGGCAGCGATGGAAAAATCTTGCGCCTTTGTGGCAAAAGCGCCTCTATGCGTGAGGAAATCAAGGAACAAAGCAGTGAACACTTTGACCATAAAACCATTGTGAAGATTGTTGAGATAGTCGCTAAACGTCATGACTATCAAGCAAAGGTGAGCTCGCGATTTGCCAAATAAACCTTACCTACCTTATGTGGTGAGCACGGATCAGTTTGCGATTGATTTTTTAACTTGCCTTGTTAACCGAATGCGGGCGCGGTTTTTAATCGAAGACAATAAGTTTTTGTTTTTGAGCGGGAGCGATTTACCAGCCCTCAACATCCATCGGCGTGACTGTTACCAGCTGGGAATTTATCTTCGAGTCATGTACTCAATACGGTACCATTGAAGCATGTTATTTTGATCGCTCACAAGAGTATCAATGCCAGGTTACGCATCAACAGATTTTAGCAGTCGCGTGCGCCGTTTGTGCAATTACTATCCATGCAAGGAAAAGGCTTTGGCTGCTGCAGCCTTCTGTGTCGAATAGGCTTTGCTGTGCTGTGAGAAGTGATTCTTTAACCCTCGAGGGGGGCGCCCTGAGATCATAGTTGATCAACTTCATCTGTTGCAAGGGTTTCGGGATGAAAACAATGGCTCATGGAAAGCTGCAATCGTTACTCACCGCTATGAAAAGCAAAGCGGGTTATACCACAGAAATCACCCTAGAAGCACACGATAAAGGAAAGAAAACAATAGAAAATGAAAGCTAGAGAGAACACAAAATCAAAGGATCAAATTGACCCTTTGACCGGACGCGATGCTTCCTGAAATCAAAGTGCAATATTTGCACTTTGCGTAGGAGAGAGGAATAGGGAAAACTTGTCTCGATTTCTCAAAGGAGCAATGGTGCAAACATTGCACAATTGTATACTGAAAAACAATAAGATCAACTTGATCGAATTGCTTAAACATTTTTCTTTTTAAATAATGTGCTTAGGGTACAGAATAATTATCAGTTAATTTATTCTAAAAGAGGTTATTACATCTTATATACTGCCTTTTAAAATAACGCAATTCTTACTAAAGAGTTGATCATCTCAGATTGTGATTTTGAGGAGAAGAAAAAAAGATTCATGAAAGGGGTTTTAAATGACCTTTGAAAGGTCTTTGAAGACCCTTTGAGAACTCCTTAAAAAAAACTTTGAAAAAATGCGTTGGTACAAAACCTAATGACAAGCTACAAGTGATTATTTTTTATAGCAATACGGTGCCGCATGCCGGATTCGAACCAGCGACCCCATCATTACGAATGATGTGCTCTACCAACTGAGCTAATGCGGCATAGGCTTGTACATTAATTAAACAAAATCAGTTTGAGGGTAATAACTAAAAGTATGCATAAAAGCAAGTATGCATTTTTTTCAATAAGTTATAAGATGCGGTCATTATTGAGATAGAGAACGGGGAATAAAAGGTTAAGAGCAGAATAGTATTTTTTGATATTAATGTCATAAAATGGGTTTCAATTTATCACAGTGTTCTAACTTAAAAACTATTATAAAAGCGCATTTTTTAGGTATTACTTGATGCCAGGATAGTTTCGTAAGATAAGTATATAGCTTTTTCTAGAAAAGAAAGAAATTTATTGGACAAGCAATTGAAAAATAAAAGATATCATAACCTTTATGATGTGGAGATAAGAACAATGGAATTAATAGAAAAGTTAATTATTGTTTTTATAAGAACAAACATAAAAAGTATATTAATAAATTAAATATGTTTTCTATTAGAGTTGGAAATGAAACTAGTTTACCAAGAAAAGCTTATTGATGAGCTTTCTTTCACTTAATCAATAAAAAAATTATAATGTGATATTAAAGATTGGATGCTTTAACGAGCAGATTTCCAGAGTTGGAAAAACAGGATTAGTTTAAAACTATCGTGTTATCATCTCCACATCAATAAGGATTTAGAATATTTTTTTGAAGCTTTTAAGTTATTTCTCAATAATAAGGAATTTTGAATTTTTTCAAGATATGATGTGTAACAGGCTGCAATTAATATAAAGTTTTTATAAACTGCATAATTTCTCTCGTTATTTCAGGAAATTTCAATCTTATTAAGGAGTACTGATATTATTAAGATATTTTTCTATATGTGATCTGTAATGATAAAACAAAGAGAAATTTATGTAAAGGATAAAGGAACGATCATGAGCAATTTTAACTATACCAACTATTCAGCCTTTCTTATACAGATGTTTCTTATAGGTGGAATAAGAAATTCAATTGAGTAAACAATTGTCTTTCATTAACGAAAATGAGTTGGCAGTACAGTTGTTAATTATAATAATCATAAGCGAGTGTATCTTTTGATAATAAAGTGCTTTAAATCTCTTTTTATTAACAAAATAGCTTCCAGCTATCATTGATAGAATGAAGTCTTCTAAACTACCTTGATTATGTATTGTACAATGGATTTTAGAAGAATCTTTTCAATTTTAAAATCAAATATATTCTTTTTTTAAGTATACGATATTTTGTGAAAAGGCTTTTGTTTTTCATGATTCAAGATACAAAATGCTACTGCTACAGCACAAAAGATAGACCACATTGGTAAACAAGTGAGAATAATGCAAACTGAGGACAGAACAGGGGGTAAGATATTCTTTATAGACTGGTTTAGGTTATAGATATCTGTTTGCAGAAAACTTGCTAATATTTTGTTTAAGGGGGTTACCGTCCAATGTGATGCGCTCATAGAGTGTACACTATCAATGACAAATAGTATGATTGCTAGTGTAACGAAAATGAAAGCCATTAATTTAAGAAAAAGGCGCAGCATATTTTTTCCTATAATTTTAACAAGAACAATTGCATAATTCACAAAAAAACAAGAAGTTGCATTATAACAAGAAAATAAATTTATATTCTCTCTATATAATTTCTTTTGAAAAAAAATATGTTAAAGATATTATCAGCTTTTTGTATAAAGATTAAAATCAATATCAAGGGGGAGAGTGGATAATAGTGCTTAATGATGCGAATAATGAATTGAAGCGTGATCTTCAAAATCGCCACATTCAAATGATTGCTTTGGGTGGTGTTATTGGGACAGGACTTTTTTATGGATCAACAGAGGCAATTCAATTAGCTGGTCCTTCAGCCATTTTAGCTTATCTCTTCGGGGGACTGATTATGTATTTCATTATGCGAATGCTTGGTGAAATGTCAGCAGAAGAACCGTCTTCAGGAGCTTTTAGTTTCTTTGCATATAAATATTGGGGAAGATTGGCTGGCTTCATAACAGGTTGGAATTATTGGTTTCTTTATATTCTTGTGAACATGACTGAACTTACAGTGATTGGGTTTTACCTTGATCATTGGGTTTCGATTGATCATTGGAAGTCATCCTTCACTGTTCTTTTGTTTGTTACATTAATTAATTTGTTTAATGTTCGTTTTTATGGAGAATTTGAATTTTGTTGCGCTTTGATCAAAGTTGCTGCTGTTATTAGTATGATTATTTTGGGGATTTTTCTCATTATTACTGGAGTAGGGGAAAGCCCAGCGAGTGTTCATTATCTTTGGGATCATGGCGGTTTTTTTCCTTATGGGGCAATAGGGGTTGTTTTGGCGACTTCTGTAGTAATGTTTGCTTTTGGAGGCACCGAACTTATTGGTATTGCTGCTGGAGAGGCAGCTAATCCACAAAAAACAATACCAGCGGCTATTCGTCAAGTTATGTGGAGGATTATAATTTTTTATATTGGTTCTATCAGCGTTATTATGATAATCAGTCCATGGAATATAATTGGGAAAAACGGTAGTCCTTTTGTCACAATTTTTGAAACTATAGGAATCCCTGCACCTGGTCATATTTTAAATTTTGTGGTTATTATGGCTGCTATTTCTGTTTATAATAGTGGCATTTATTCTAATGGTCGTATGCTTTATAGTTTAGCCATACAAAAAAATGCACCACATATTTTCAGTAAACTGAGTACTGCTCATGTTCCTTATGTTGCTATCCTTTTTTCATCATTCTGTACGGCTATAATTGTTGTTGTGAATACTCTTATCCCTGATAATAGTTTCATGCGAATCATGGCTCTTGCAACTGCGGCAGCAGTTATTACTTGGGCCATTATTATTATTGTTCATTTGAAATTTCGAAAAGCACATAGGAATAGAAAAAAGGACTTTATATATGCGTTTGGTTTATATCCTTACGCTAATTATCTTTGCCTCTGCTTTCTTGCTTTATTATTTTTCATTATGTTTGTAAGTGGCTTTGGAAACAATGGATTAATGGGGCGACTTTTTGAGATGATCGGAATAAGAATATCTTTTTTTGAAACATATATCTCTGTTCAGATGCCTGATATGAGTTTGGCAGTTATTATTATTCCTCTATGGTGCTTGTTTTTATTCTTGGGCTATAAACTTAAACGGTAGCGATATAAGAGGTAATATAAAGGGATTGATTGGAATAAATTGTGGGGATTATAAAGTTTGATAAAGTGACACAAGTCTTTGGTGATTTGTGTGTTTTAAGGAATATCACTGTACAACTTACCGAAAAACGAATTGCTATTATTGGTGCGAATGGTTCAGGAAAAAGTACATTTGTTCGTCTTATAAATGGGCTACAATTACCTTCTCATGGTTTTGTAAGTGTTGATGGTCTTGATACAAAGCGTGATGCAAAGGCAGTAAAGCGTAAAGTAGGATTTGTTTTTCAAAATCCTGATAATCAAATTGTTTTGCCGTTAGTGGAAGAAGATTTATCTTTTGGTCTCAAAAATCTAAAACTTAGTAAAGATGAAATTAAAAAGCGTGTAGATGAAATTTTACAACGCTATGAGCTTCAAGCTTTCAGAAATCATGCAGTTCATTTATTAAGTGGTGGACAAAAACAACTCGTTGCCATTTCCAGTGTAGTAGCAATGAAACCAGATTATATTGTTTTTGATGAGCCGACAACGTTACTTGATTTGCGAAACAAGCGCCGCATTACACAAGTTATAGAAGAATTATCACAAACGGCGATTGTTGTATCGCATGATTTGGAATTTCTCAGAAATTTTGATAGAGTTTTAGTTTTTGATAAAGGGGAAATAGTTGTTGATGATATACCTT
The DNA here is from genome assembly GCF_013388295.1 of Bartonella alsatica. Lineage (NCBI taxonomy): Bacteria > Pseudomonadati > Pseudomonadota > Alphaproteobacteria > Hyphomicrobiales > Bartonellaceae > Bartonella > Bartonella alsatica. The sequence continues at coordinate 1,287,231 of NZ_CP058235.1, forward strand.
TTGTTGCGATCAAAGAATATATAGGAAAAATGTCGTGATCAGTTTATATCTTCCTCAAGATACGTTTGTTCATAAGCTTAGACCAGGAGTTAAGTTATTATTCCTTACTGTATGCGCAACCATTCTATTTATGGTGTCATCTATACCTATTCTTTTAATCTTTTTATTGTTTGTAGCTTTACTTTATAGAGTTGCTAAGATTCCTTTTAGCAATGTGTTAAAGCAGCTTAAAGCAATGAGCTTATTTTTAATTCTTATATTTGTTTTTCAAATTATTTTTAAAAATTGGCTTACAGGTTTTGAGATTATATTGCGTTTTACTTCTCTTGTTTTTTTCGCATCACTTGTTTCATTAACGACTAAAGTTTCAGATATGGTCAGTACAATTGAAACATGGCTTCAACCATTTCGCCACGTTGGTATAAATTCATCAAAATTTAGTATGGTTTTATCTATGGCAATTAGGTTTATACCAGTTGTTGGTAAAAAGCTTAATGAGGTGAATGAAGCTCAGCGTGCACGTGGGCTTGATACCAATATTTTTGCTCTTGCAATGCCGTTAATTATACGAACGATAAGAATGGCTTCAGAGGTTGCTGAAGCATTAGATGCACGTTCTTATGACTGTAATGCTGACAATAGTATATCTGATGATAATATAACTGTCCAAAGGAAGGGAATAATTCCATGAATACAAAAGATCTCACCTATATTGCTTTATTTGCAGCTATTTACGCGATTTTAGGCTTTTTCCCTCCTATTTTTCTTCCTGTTTTCCTTGGAATTCCTATTACAGCTCAATCTATGGGACCGATGTTAGCGGGGTCTATATTGGGAGCAAAAAGAGGAGCTTTAGCATCACTCCTTTTTCTTGTACTTGTTGCTATTGGATTGCCTTTATTAGCTGGTGGGCGTGGAGGAATCGGTGTTTTTTTAGGGGCTGGTGGCGGGTTTATGATTGGTTATCCCATTGCTGCGTTTTTTATTGGTTTTATGGTTGAATGGTTTTGGCAACGATTAAATTTTATAATATTATTCGCAATAAATGCTTTGGGTGGTGTTGGCATTGTCTTTTCTTTTGGGATACCATGGATGGCTTATGTTGCTCAGGTACCTTTGCTGACAGCTTTAACAAGTTCATTAGGTTTTTTAATTGGTGATTTTCTGAAAGTACTGATTGCATCTTTTATAGCACTTACCGTTAAAAAATCCCTTCCTCTCATTACATTAAAGAATGGATAGCTCTTACTTTAAAAATGAGGTGGTGTATTGCAGTTTATATGAAGGCAAAAAGAAACAACATACTAAGGTTCTCTTAGTTTTTTTACGCTTTTGAGAGTAGATAAGCTAGGACAAAAGAATTTCATTGTATACTATCTAAGTGATTATTTTAAAAGTGGTAATATAAAATCTATATAGAGTTTTATTTAATAGATATAAAACTACAAACTGTTCTTGATAAGCAGGAAAGGTTATTTTCCTTCTTTTTTTGAACAATTTTATTATAGAAATCTTGAGAAAGAATCGTGAGAAATTTTATTCTCTTATCAGCAACTTTATAAGTTTTTCAAAAAAAATTAAGCATGAAAAGCTTTCATTATATTTTATTGGTGTTTTAGTTATAGGAAGTTTATATATTAAACATATAAAATAAAATACGCGTTAAGAAAATAATGTTAATTTAATGAATTTTGAAATATTTTTATTCTTTTTGTTACATTATTTATGGTATATAGAGAAAATAGTATTTTATGTTATTTTCATTATGTTCCTTTTTAAAAAAAGGAAAGTATAAAATAAGGTTATGAAATGATGAGATATTACTTTGCTATATGCGCTATTATTTTAAGTTTTACGTGTGTTGTAAAAGCATCTGAGTCTCCGGTTTTTCAAGGAGAAGCATCAGTTATTGTTGCTCCTACTGTTATTGGGACAAATGTGTTTCTTGATAAGAACGTTGATTCTTTATTAAAGTTTGATTCTTTATTAACTAAAGTGGTTATACCTGCCCATCCGGGTTCTCATAGTGTGTTTTGGAGCGGTCTAGTATCGTTTTTTCAGCAAATGAAAGATGTATGTACTAGTTTAGGATCATATATACGCTTCCCTGTCTCTGCATTTTCTTGATAGAGTGAAAAAGAACGCATATTATTTTTAACTTAATTACTGCAGTAATTTAATTACTGCAGTAAAATTATAAAATTATTCTTTAAATATATCTAAATTTTGTTGAGGGGATAATCTTATTTTTATTAACAAAGTGAGCGATTATAGCTTGAGTCTTTTTAATATAAATTTTTTAATATTATAATTATATATTGAATGCATTAAGTAATGATTTACTAGTGCAAGTAATTTAAATAGAAGTATTATCAACTTTTTTAGTGCATTGAGAATCATTTAGAGATTTTGCAAAACAAAAGGATTAATTTATCTTCATCAAGTTCTTTATACTTTCTAAAGCCGTCAAGAATTCATAAAGGTTATAAAAATACTCTGCTCTCCCTAATCCCCATGATGCATGTCCCACTGCAGTTACAATAAATTTTTTTCACATTGATTGTTTACAGTTTATTAAGAATAAATGTTTTAGAACTTGCACTTAATCCTTAATTTTACCAATGGAGCTATTTGCTTCACATTCAACTATACAGAGCAATTTTAATTCCTCTCTACGTTTTGTGTTTGTGGAAAAAACTATCCAATTGCTCTGTATGGTGCCTTTTTATCAATTTAAACACATATCTATTCCAACATCAAACCGAAAAATTCTCTACTTTGCTATCCGGCAATGTTTTTCATTATTCTTCCTATTCCCTTTAATACTTTTTCAAGTTTTTGTTTTTGAACAAACGTAAGAAGTATAAAAGCTTTCTCACTATTTTTTCTTTTATCATTTATTCAGATATATTCAAAATAGCTTTATAAAAATCATTAAAACCATCCTTCATCGTATTTATGCTGAGCCTTTTGTTGGAATGGGGGGCTATTCTTTGGGTGGCAATCGATCTCCTTATATGAATCATCAATGGTCGTTCAGAAGATGTGGTGAATTTTTTCCGAATATTGCAACGTCATTATCATTTTTATGAATCTATTGCGCTCCAGATTAGTGGCTGTGAGAGGCGTTTCAACGTTGTGCTCTACCAGAACCAAAGACACTTACGGATTTAGAGCAGGCTTTGCGGTTTTTATATCTGCAGCAGCATTTGAGTTTTGGTGAGCAAGTGGTAAAGCGTACGTTTGGAGTTGATCTTAACCATGGTGTACGGTTTAACTCTTTCAAACTCGAATCCTTATTAAAGCTTGTTAACCGTCGTTTAGCGGGTGTGACCATTGAACATTTAGACTGGTTTGATTTTAATTAGGCGTTATGACCGGTCAAATACCTTGTTTTACCTTGATACGTCTTACTTTGGCATTGAGGATTACTATGGAAAGGATTTGTTTAAGCCGGAGGATTACCAGACAATGTCCACACTGCTTGCATAATTAAGGGGAAAGTTTCTTTTGTTTCTTAATGATGAGCCTCAGATGCGAAAGACCTCTAGCCAATTTAAGATAAAAAATGTGAATACATCTTATACATGCGCTTCAAAGAAATGGACTCCGGCTCAAGAGCTCATCATTTCAAATTGGCGATTTTTAGAGGAAGAGAAAATATGCATTAAAAGGACTTTAAATGGACCTTTTAAAGGTCTTTGAAGACCATTTGAGCCCCCTTTAAAAATCATTAAAAATGAATTTGTATAAAACTTGCTGTCAAGCTACACTGATTTATTAGAAATGGCATTGTATTGAACCCCTTTGAGTTTTAAACCGCTACACTCACCATTGAATAGCACCAATAATTGCTCTGAAAATAACGACAAGAAAATTTTATGTTGCAGCGCTTTGTACTGGTTTGATTTCTGTTCTCGATATATTTCTAATTACATTACTGAAAGTAATGTACTAATCTTGCGTTTGAATCTCTTTGGGGTTCATTGAAAACATGATTAGTTTTCAATTTTCTAGGTAGTTGTGTTAGGAAGCAGTCAATTTTTTTGATTTAATTATCTTTAATTTAAAGTTTCATTTAATTCCTATGACATTCAGTAAACTCAGCTTTTGTTTTGGTATCTTATCATTTGATAGACTGTGCAGAGCTTGTAGTATCAGAATTTTGAATATTAGCACATGAAAGGCGGACATCATTCCTTCTTTCGGTAAGAATATTCGATCTATTTCCCCAGCAAATTGCCAAATAGTACAGAATCTACGTAACGCTATGCTTTCCAAGGGGGCATATTGCCTTCGATATGCTGGCCAAACACTTTTAAAATTACAGATGCAATATGATAAATCCTTCTAATCACAGCAGTGAATCACATAATTATAAAATAAGTTAAATTTTTATAGATAGCTAAGTATTTATAATTATTAAAAATTTCCGTAAGACGTAGTAAATATTTTTAATTAATAATATTTATTTATTTTTATTTTAGTATTAACAGTATCTTGAAACTTAGAGATAGTGGGGGGAGCAATTGTTTAAGTCTGCACTAACTTACTATGAAAGGTCTGCTTTAACACAAGAAGCAAATCTTGCGGATGGTCATGCATATCACAATCTTCACGAGAGCTTTAATGATATTATTGTGGGATTAAAAGATAGTTAGGACTGGGCAAAATCACACAAAATACCTGAGATAGAGGCGCGTTCATTCAAAAATGGGGTGAGTTGTCAAAATCACCGACGATGGCCAGACATGCGGAATATCTTATTTGCCCGACAGCCTCTAATTCTATTGATATAGTAGGTGCATACTTAGCCTGCACTCGAAAAAGGACAGCTCTCTTATTACCATGTTTTGATAATCTCCCTCTACTGATGAGAAGGCGCAACGTAAACTTAGTGCCGATTCTAGAAGATGATTTATTTATTTTGTCTTCAGATAAAGATGCGCTTTCGAAGTATTTTCTTGAAAATAGTTTAGACGCTTTATTTATAGTAAATCCAAACAATCCTACAGGGATGATCTTTAATGAAAACCAGCTTGCAAATATCGCTGACGTATGTCGCGAGCATACTGTCATACTGGTTATTGATGCTACATTTAGTTTTTATGATCGTAGAAACCAGATTATCATAAGATATTGGATAGTTCAGGTGTTAAATATGTAATTATTGAAGATTCTGGTAAGACTTTTCCAACGCAGGATATGAAAGCTAGCTTAATGCTCTTCCATTCTGAGCTTAAAAGTGCAATACAACAAATTTACGAGGAAATATTTTTATGTGTGTCTCCCTTTAGTTTGGAAGTAATCACCAGAATTGTTGAACAAGCATCCGAGATTGGATTAGAAGAAGTATTATGGAAAGAAGTGGATATTAGGCGTACTAATTTTCGTAATATATTAAATCAAACAAATTTAGAGATAGCAAAAAAATCTGTTGCATCGATTATGCTGTTAGAGTGGATTGATTGCTCTGCAACAGGTTTTAGTGATCTTGATTCGCGCAGCACTGTAAAGCTTTTGGCTTGTGCCTTTTGCCTGGTAGATATTTCTATTGGAGTAGTCCTGATGAATTAGGGCATCAATTTGTGAGGGCAAGTTTAATGAAGCAAGACAGTGTATTTGAATTAGCATTGCAGAGGTTACGTGAAGCTGTGTCCAGTGGTTGGAGATAGGGGCTGAATATGCAAACATTAGGCTCTAACGTTGCTCAAGATATAGAAAGGTTTAAAATAGATTGGGCTTTCTTAAAGCCAGAATTACCTTGGCTTCAATCTAAGGTGCTATCTAGATGATCCTATACACGTAATATGCTAAAGTTAAAAGTGAGATCTAACGATGTTAGCCTGCGCACATGGAAACTTCAGAGATTAGGAGAATTAGTTGACTGGGCTTTTACATCAGTGCCTTTTTATCGTGATCTATATAAAGAGATAGGCTATAGTGTAGGGGAAATTCGATCATATGATGATTTTACGCGACTGCCAATAATTTCACGAGAGCATTTACCTTTTGTAGGAGATCTCAATTCATATCATTTGTCAAGTCATTTGCTCCATGATGAGCTGCGTGGCCTTGAAACTACTGGATCTACGGGTAGACCAGTATAAATAATGATGGATCAATCGCTCACTGAAATTGATACAATCCATCGCATGAATATGTTTGAAGAAATGTCGGGCAATCAACTAAATCCCAAAGAATGGATATATAATAAATCATGCTCATTGGTGGCATACTAACTTATGTGGGTTTTATCGAGTTTTTACGGTATCTCAACGTTGCTTAATAGAGTCAATCAAGCAGCATATTCAGCTGCTCAGACCTAAATTTATTTCTTCAATATTTAGTGCCGCAGAAAAATTAGCAGATTCTAATATAGATTTAGGGGAGCTGGGAGTCACTTGCTTGAGTACTAATTCTGAAACTTCAACTAGAACCCAACGGAATAGGTTAGAAGTATCATTAAATGTAAAAGTTCGAGATGAGTACAGTAGTGAGGAAGTCGGTTTGATGGCATATGAATGTACAGAAGGAAACTACCACCTTTTGGAGCATGACACGCATATTGAGCTGATTACTGATAGCCATAGTGATTTTGGCAGGATTGTTGGCACTTCACTATGGAACATGGCTATGCCTATAATCCGCTATGATCAAGGTGACTTTGGGCAGTGGTATGGGCAAACAGCTGGAAGTAATAATGGTTGGGCTGGAGAAAAGTGTTGCTGTGGGTCATCCTATAGACGAATAAAAGCAATACATGGAAGAATAGACGATGCATTTATAAGTATAAGTAATAGATTAGTACCTTCAGGTATGATGTTAGAAATTGCAGAAAAATGGTTGAGTCATGATGACGCTGGCATCATTGAATTTAGAGTAATACAAGAAGAAGTTAATAAGATACGGATTTTAACGGTTTGGAAAAGCGGTACGCCTACCAACAAAGCGATGCAATGCATTAAGAACTTTATGAATGAAATGTGTTATCTTTTTCATTCAAAAATAGATGTTGAGCTGGTCACTGTAGATCATATTCCTCCTTTGAATAAACTCAAGAGGCGTATATTCTTTAACAATATAAAAAAACAGCTTAAGTTTTAAGGAAAATTCAATGCATTCATATATGATTGCGATTATCTATGATGAAATGCATCCTCTTTTAGAGAGAGTGCACGCTACGCTTATAAGAAAAAACTTTAATACAGAGTTTATTCACTGGTCAGAAATCAGAATATTAGCAGCCCCAAATGAAGTTACCTCAAATCTTGACGAATTTGACGCTATTTTTATGGACCGCTTGGCAGAATTTAGGTGTTCTTATCACTCTCAATTTATACAGCTTGCAAATCTACCTTCAGTCAACAACGCGATAATTAACCAACCATTGTCTTATCAATTAGCTCGCGATAAAGCTCTCACAGCAACTTATTTGGCTAAACTTGATTTTCCAATCCCAGAGACTCATATATTTCAAAGCTTAAATCAATTCAATAAGTTTCTCTTAAATAAGGATATAGCTTTAGTGGCTAAATCAACATTGGGTTTTTGCTCGAATGAAGTACAGATATTTGCAGCAAAAAATCCACCTCTGGATGAAATAAAAAAATGGTTAAAGCGTGATGGACAATTTATAATTCAGTCTTTCATTGAAAATCCGGGTAGATTTATTTGGCGATGCGATATTGTCAGCGGTGAAGTTAAGGTTTGTAATAAAAGGTATGCTTTTAATTCCGGTGGATTATACCCAATTTGCAATGGTACACATGGAGGACACATTGAGATTTTGCCTCCAGAAAAATTTGATAATCTCGCTACTTCCTTAGCTCTAGATGCTGTTAAGGCTCTTGGACTTGATATTGCAGGCGTAGATATAATAGAAGGAGCAGGGGAGAATTTTTACCTTATTGAAGTTAATCCAGAGCCAGACATTTTAATGGATCGATTTGAGTTTCCAGATGCGATTGCGGAACTGTTAATAAATAAAGCTCGAAAGATAGCTTGATGGTTAAGGTGAATAATCAAAAAATTTTGGTTGATGTAAGGGATGTCTCAAAGGTTTACAAAAGTCAGAAAGCCTTCTGGGATTATTTTCTTCCCTCAAAGAGGCAAGAAAATAATGATAAATATGCATTAAAAAACGTGACGCTTCAGTTAAGAGCTGGAGAGTGTTTAGGACTTTTGGGTCCAAATGGAGCAGGAAAATCCACATTAGTCAAAACAATTTGCGGTTTACAAAAAGCTGATTGCGGCAATGTTAGGGTGTTGGGTTCTTCCCCTTCACATCGCGATTATGATTTCTTAAGAAGAATCGGCGTTGTTTTTGGACATAAGTCTAGCCTATGGTGGGATCTGCCTGTTAAAGACAGTTATGCTGTATTACAGAAAATCTATGATATAGATCGTAAAAATTTCATGTTAAAGCTGGAAGAGCTTACGCAAGCTTTGGGTCTGTCTTCAATACTCAATAGGAAGGTTCGAAATTTAAGCCTTGGAGAAAGGGTTAAATGTGAAGTTGTGCCGCCCTTATTCATGACCCCGACTTACTGATATTAGATGAGCCGACTGTTGGGTTGGATATCCTCTCCAAATATGAGTTGCGCAAATATCTTCACAGTCTTGTTAAGCAGCAAAATAAAGGAATTATCATAACAAGCTCACTTGTTGTACAAGAGCGCCCACTTTCGGATGATTTTATTGAACAAGTCAAGGCAGCTGTTGATCATATTTCAACTCAAGGTAAAATAATTTCAAAAACCATGATGCAATCGAAAATGGAATGGCTGATTGACGCAGATATCAAAGATAAAATGTTTGAATGTTTACAAAAACTTGTCATGGATCAGCCAAATATCTTAATTCAATTTTCTCCACCTTCTCTTGAAGACATTTATTTAAAACAATTTAAGGACAGGGCGAAGCAAGAATGCGTTTAAAACCTTTCCTGATGCTAAATACAGTGCGGCTATATCTTGGTTGTGCAAAGCTATTCGCTTTTATAGCCGTCAAGGAGATCCTTATTGATAAATATATGCTCATAATCGATCTATTATTGGCAACGAGTATTCCTTTTATCACGCAATATATTATTTGGCACTATATTTACGCCGGCAATGCGGAGGAAAGTGTAAGCGGGTATAATTTTCAGCAATTAATGTTCTACTTTGCAATTTCTATAGCATTTTGGCGGCTTAACAATTCTTACAGTGTGATTGAATATTTTGCACGAAACATTCAAGCTGGTGAACTCGAACCCCGTTTACTTTGGCCTATACCCATTCCGGTTCAAAGATTTTGGGATTTTTTGGGTGGTGCTATTATCTATGCATGGCCAATTATTATCATTGTGGCTGTTTGTTTTTTTCTTTTTGAAGTCGAAATTATAAGCCCGTTCTATTAGTTCTGGACGATTATCTATATCATAGAGACCCAAATATTATGTTATTTAATTGGTCTTTTTATGGCTCTTAGCACATTTAAATTTGTTCGGCCTGATTTTCTTTTAGCGCTGTTATCTGCACTGCAAGGCATATTAGGCGGGACCATGTTGCCCCCAAGCTTTTGGCCTGAAACTATAGCACCTATCATGTTTTATAATCCGTTTAGATTTATCATTGCCGCACCCGCTGAACTGATTATCGACCCCAATATTGGTAATTTAATCTCATATTCTCTTCAGTTAAACTTATATATGTTTGTGTTCATTGTTCTTTACGCAATTTATTGGAAAGTTGTTATGACTAAATATGAAACAGCAGGAGGTTAAAATTATGGGAAAATTTCAAGCTTATGTTTCAAATAGTTTGAAAAACTCCAGCGCCTATAAAGCCAATCTCGTGGGGTACATTGCCTTAACATTTATCGTGACCCTTATTAGATTATTATATGCTGATTCTATTTATCAAAATACGAGCTCATTAAAAGGATGGACTCTAGAAGAATTTAACGGTCTTATTTTTTTATGTTAGTGATATCATTATTACTAAACACTTTTGCTTCATCGATAAATAATTTTTTTTATGCGCTTCTTTCAGGAAAATTAGAGCCGCTCTTAATGCAGCCAGTTCCACTCTTTTATCATATGTTATTGCGATGGGCGAATAATAATAACTTACTAATACTCTTTGGTTTACTGATTTTAGACGCATTGTATGTTAATATGCCCAAATTGAATTTCACTCTACTGTCTATAACAATTACTTTGTTGACAGTTTTTTTTACTGTCATTTCCAATCTAGCCTTTGTAACGTTTCTGCATTCTATTTCACTTTTAAGTCAAAAATATCTTCCTGTTGAATATATACATAGCGAGATGTTCAAACTCAATCTATTGCCACCGCATCTATTTGGCGTGGTGAGTTTGATAGCTATAATCTCTCTTGTGCCCTCATTGGTAGGTGCGGGCATAACTGTAACGGCACTATTAAACCCATATTCACGTTTAATATATTATTATTGGCTTTCAACTGTAATTTGTGTCTTTATTGCGTGGCAATTCTTTAGAGTTTTAATAAAAAACGGGTTTTACTTGGAGGGTGAGGGCTTTAACAGCTTACTTGTAATCTATTTATATCTGTATATACATTATGGATAGATTTATTGGGATAGGTAAGGCCGCTCAAGTTTTGGGTGTTTCGATTAGCACTTTTCGTCGTTGGGAAAGTGAAGGCAAAATTGTTTCAGAGCATACGGCAGGAGGACACCGCCGTTATGACCTATCCAAGCTTAGACCTGAGCTTTTTCATTCGAGAGAACTTTCTCAAAGAAAGACCATTGCTTATGCGCGTGTATCGAGCTATGATCAAAAAGACGATTTAGAGCGACAAAAACAGGTTCTTGAGCTTTATTGCGCAAGGCAAGGTTGGACTTATGAACTCATCTCTGATTTAGGGTACGGATGCAGCGCATGTGTACGGTGGTTTATTAGGCCACTTAACGGCTTGGTGTGAACAGCACCAAATTCCTTATGAAGGCATTCCCGTTGGTACAATTAAGAAGGCAACAACAGGGAAAGGCAATGCCTCAAAAGAAGAAATGATTAAGGCGGTGTGTGCAAAAGGACATACGCCTAAAGACGACAATGAAGCAGATGCTTTGGCAATTTTATATTTAATGAAAGAAGGGGGTATACATGTCTAATGCAATGCCATGGATAAGATTCCATTTGGATGACTGGATAAATGATACAGATAAAATGACATCGGAACAAAGAGGCGTTTATATCACGCTTCTTGTTCGCATGTACGATAAAAAAGCGCCAATTAAAGAAGATTTTGAAACACTTGCACGTGTTTGCAATTGTTCACAAAAAAAGTTTGCGACTATTGTCGAATATTTAACGAAGAATAACAAACTTCTCCAAACCGATAAAGGGTTGTGGAATGCCCGCGTTGAGAAAGAATTAAAAGAAGCCGCATGGCATAAGCACAGGGAGGACAAAGAGAATGTCCAGTAAATTACCTTGGGTACGTAATTTTATCAAGAGTGGATTATGGACTTTGCTGGCACCGACGCAGCAGAGAAAGCTACTTATAGCACACTCACTGCTCTTATGTATCGAGCCTGTGAACCGATTGATGATGACACTTCTGTATTAGCGCGCGTCGTTGGTTGTTCAGTGCGAACTTTTAAAAAGTCATTAGAACAACTCATCCGAAAAAAATTAATTCTTCAATTAGAAAATGGAAATTTATGGAGTGTACAAATCGAAGAAGAATTAAAAAATTGCAATGAGAATTTAAATAGGCTTTCAGAAAGAGCTATAAAAGCTGCAAATACCAAGAGAAATAAGCAGAAAGATAACTCATCAAGAGAACATGATGAAGTCATGACGACATCATCACGAGGTCATGATAACATCATGATGAGTTCATCACGACAACACATTAACAATAACATATATAATAAAAAACTAAAACTATCATTTTAGCAAAAAAAGAAATGGTTCTGAAAGTTTAGAAACAACTAATTTGGTTCAAGAGCCAACTGAGGTTGCTGCTGTTGAAACCACATCAGAGCAAATCGAAACCTCACTAGACAACCAACCTCCCATTCACGAGCAAGAGAACGTTCCAGAAAAAGCAAAACGAGTGAAAGCTAATCGCGGTTGTCGATTGCCTGCGAATTTTGAACCCGATTCCGCTTTTGCCATTGCAGAGGGTTTGCCTCCGGAGCGCCTGAAAGTCGAGATTGCAAAATTCCGAGATTATTGGAAAGCCAATGCAGGAAAGAATGCTATCAAACGTGATTGGCAAGCGGCATGGCGATATTGGATAATAAGTTCAAAGGATTACCAACGAGGAAAAAACTATGGAAATCACTCTCAAAGGCAAAAAAGCGTTGGTGAACGCATCTCAGACAGCATCCTTGATATCGGAAATCGAGGGAGATCTTCTGGTTTGAGAATGAAAATCAAACGCGTCCAGCGTGATGAGAAACAAATTGAACAGATCAATAAAGCCGTTGAAACCTTCTTAGCGGAAATAGAGCAAGACATGAAGCAAATCTTGACAAAAGCCGCTTAACACTATGGGGGTGCTTCCTCCTCCCAACACCCCCGCCCATTTAATTAACATAAAAAAGAGAAAGGTAATGAGATGATATTTGATGATGGAGATAGATATGTAACGACACGTGAGTGTGCACAGCTTTTTAGTGTATCGACAACAACGATTCGCAATTGGGTGCTTCAGGGGTTGTTTCCGGAGCCATATAAGCTAGGAAGAGCAGTGAGGTGGAGAAAGAAAGAGATCTTAGCATTCACTCCAAAGAAAAATAAGGAGCAAATAAGAACAAATTAGGTAAAATTATATAAACTGTAGAAGGTGGTCTAAAAGGTGGTCTGAAAATGGCTATTTAAAGAAAAAATCTATATATTTCAATATGTTGAAGATATAAAATGGTGCCCAGACGCGGATTCGAACCACGGACACGCGGATTTTCAGTCCGCTGCTCTACCAACTGAGCTATCTGGGCACGTTTTACACAACACGTGAAACGTGTGCGGTTATAGCATTAAAATTTTCTCTGTCCAGCCATCAAAAGAAAAATAATTAATTTTTTATAAGTTTATCTCCGTATTATAGGCAACTATAATGAATCTTTCTTAAAACAAACTTGATAGGTGTATTATGATACGTTACTGTATCATTATTAATGATGCTGTCTTATCATGGTGATGATGCGAGGAAATTTTTTTAAGAATCAATACTAGAAACGTGATTAAAAGTGGTTTTTTTACAAGGTTTCTCGGTATTTTAAGCTTATAAAATAATATAGAAAATTGTCTAAGGGGAACTATAGGCTTTAGCATTTGTATAACTCGTTTTTCTTTAAAGAAATACAAGCCATCTAAAAGGGGAGAAATAATGATATGTTAAAAAAACCAAGTTGTCGTCCAAATGACCCTAATTTTTCTTCAGGACCTTGTAGAAAACGACCTGGCTGGACTCCTGAAGTCCTTAAGAATGCATTAGTTGGGCGTTCGCATCGATCTAGAGCAGCAGAATCACGCCTCGCTGAAGTTGTTAATTTAACTCGCGAGATTCTTGAAGTACCTTCTAATTATCGTATAGGAATTGTTCCTGCCTCAGATACCGGTGCTGTTGAAATGTCTCTATGGTCTTTATTAGGTGAACGTGGCGTTGATATGGCAGCGTGGGAAAGTTTTGGATCAGGGTGGATTGGAGATGTTGTTGAGCAGTTAAAGCTTTCTGATGTGCGTCGTTTTGAAGCTCCTTATGGAGAGTTGCCTGATTTAACACAAATTGATTTTGATCGTGATGTTGTTTTTACATGGAATGGTACAACTTCTGGTGTACGGATTCCTAATGCAGATTTCATTCCGGAAAGGCGAGCAGGGTTAACAATTTGTGATGCAACATCAGCAGCTTTTGCACAAAATTTGGATTTTTCAAAATTAGATGTCGTTACTTTTTCATGGCAAAAGGTTTTAGGAGGAGAGGCAGCACATGGTATGTTGATTTTAAGTCCTCGTGCTGTTGATCGGTTGGAGAGTTATGAACCGATTTGGCCTATACCGCAAATTTTTTGTATGACAAAAGATAGAAAATTAAACGAAAATATTTTTAAAGGGGTGACTATCAATACACCTTCTTTGCTGTGTGTTGAGGATTTTCTTGATGCATTAAAATGGGCAAAGGCGCAGGGAGGTTTGCGGGCATTAATGGCACGAGTTGAGAAAAATTTTGCTGTACTTGATGCTTTTGTTCGCAAAACACCGTGGTTAGAATATTTGGCAAAAGACCCTCAAACACGTTCTAACACATCTGTTTGTTTAAATATTGTTGATCCAGTGATTACTACTTTGGATACTGAAAAGCGAGCGTCTTTTATAAAGGCGATAGTGAATCGTCTTGATGAAGAAGGTGCTGCTTATGATATTGGTTCGTATAGAGATGCACCTCCAGGGCTTCGAATTTGGACAGGTATAACCACTGAAGCTTCTGATCTTGAAATTTTAATACAATGGCTTGAGTGGGCATTTCAGGTTGAAAAAGCTCGTCTTTAAGTAATTATGAGCGATTTTTAAATGCATTTTTCCAGAAAAAAGAATACGAGAGATTGTGACAATCTTTCGTATTCTTATATCAAACAAAAAATCTTCAAATACAGCACGGATTGCAAAAAATTATGAAGGAGTATAAATAATTTGTTCGATGTTGACTAAAGAGACAACCAAAAGCTCTAAATGTTTCTACTTTTTATGGCAAAAATAACTAATTTAAGATGAGGATATATTTTGTATCCTGATATTTGTTTTTCTTTATATCATGAATTTGAAAATTTAATTACCTGAAGATTGGGAAAAAGCTGAAATGAAGAGTCGCACTTATTTTCGGGTTTCGTTATAAGGAAGTATTTGTTTTTGAATACTGGTTTTATTTGACCAAACACGACGGAGAAAGTTATGGCCAATGTAGTGGTTGTCGGAACACAATGGGGCGATGAAGGCAAAGGTAAAATTGTAGATTGGTTGTCTGAGCGAGCAGATATCGTGGTGAGATATCAGGGTGGTCATAATGCAGGGCATACATTGGTTATTGATGGAGTTAGTTATAAATTATCACTTTTACCGTCTGGTGTAGTCCGTGGAAAGTTATCAATTATCGGTAATGGTGTTGTCGTTGATCCTCATCATTTGGTAGCAGAATTAAAAAAACTACGTGATCAGGGGGTAAAAATTACACCAGAAATTTTACGTATTGCTGAAAATGCTCCATTAATTCTCTCTTTGCATCGTGATCTTGATGCAATTCGTGAAAGCGGTTTATCGGGTTTAAAAATTGGTACAACAAAGCGTGGTATTGGTCCCGCTTATGAAGATAAGGTGGGGCGTCGTTCTATCCGCGTGATGGATTTGGCGGAAGCTGATACACTTATGGCTAAAATCGAACGACTTTTGCGACATCATAATGCTTTGCGTCGTGGTATGGGCGTGGCAGAAATTGATTCTCAAGCACTTTATAATGAGTTAATGCAAGTAGCGGATGAAATTCTACCCTTTATGGATTGTACGTGGCGTCTTTTAGATGAAAGTGATCAGATGGGAAAGCACGTTCTTTTTGAAGGTGCACAAGGTGCTCTATTAGATAATGATTTTGGGACTTATCCTTATGTGACATCATCTAACACAGTTGCTGGTCAGGCATGTACTGGTTCAGGTATGGGGCCTGGATCGATTGATTATGTTTTGGGTATTGCAAAAGCTTATACAACACGTGTTGGAGAAGGACCGTTTCCAACAGAGCAGATAAATGATATTGGTGAATTTCTTGGGATGCGTGGAAAAGAATTTGGTGTTGTAACTGGTCGAAAACGTCGATGCGGTTGGTTTGATGCTGTCTTAGTACGTCAGATGGTAACAATTTGTGGTGTTCACGGTATCGCACTGACAAAGCTTGATGTTTTAGATGGCTTGAATGAAATTAAAATCTGTATTGGTTATGAGCTTAATGGTAAAAGGATTAATTATTTACCATCTTCTATGGGAGCGCAAGCCCATGTGAAGCCCATTTATGAAACATTGGAAGGTTGGAAAGAAGCAACAGCACATGCATTGAGCTGGAAAGATTTGCCGGTACAGGCTATCAAATATATACACTATATTGAAGAACTGATTGGTACGAGGGTAGCTTTATTATCCACTAGCCCTGAGCGTGAAGATACTATTCTTATTACTGATCCTTTTGCCAATTAATTGTTATTGGGAGATTTCCTTATAAACCTTTCGTTTTTCTCACATGTTTCTCCACGAAGAGAAGGTTTAAGAGCAAGTGAGAGAAAGGTGCAAAATAGCATTGTTTATTTTTCATATTCATTCTAAACTATTACAATAGTTATATCAATATAAATGACAATCAATTTAGAAAGTTAAAGTACAGGCGTTTTTAGCTTTACGGCTGGGGTTACTTTTCTCAGTTTGGGAAAGATTATAGAGGATATGGTAGATTTCGTTGGAATCTTAAAAAAGGCAATCAATGCACAAAATAATATTACACCACAAGTGCGTAAGCGGATTTATAAACGAGCTATCGAAACACTAGAACATCAGTTTGTAGCAGCAACAGTACCACAAACAATGGCAGATGAGCAAAGAAAGGTTTTGCAAAATGCTATTGCAACTGTTGAAGAAGAATATTTAGCAGTTGAAAAGGAGCTACTTTCTTCAGTTATTGGATGGAATCCTACAGGTGTAGCTGGAGATAATAAGTACATACAAAATTCTATATTGCCACAAGATAATGTGTTTTCAGGGATAGAAACAAAAGAAAGACAGGGATTTATTATAGATTCAAAGGACTCTAAGGTGTTTAATGAGCCTTGTGTATCAGAGGTACCAAATGCCGAGCCTGTTAATATGGAAACTTATTTGATTTCTCAGCATGTTGATGAGAGTATCTTAAAAAATTCTTCTTTAACTGCTTCTTTGCAAGGAGATGATCCGCACATTGTTTCGCATATTTTTTCTCAAGCCGAACGTCGTGCTAATCGGTCATTGGTGCAAAGGCGTATTGTGATAAGTGTTGCTGGTATCACTAGTTTTTTCGTTTTAACTGTTGGTTTTTGTTTCGTTGGTGGACGTGTGTTTGTATCAAATGATCATCAATTGTTGGAGGGAAATCTTCAAATTTCTCACGCATTACCAAAAACACTTCCGGTCAAGAGAAAGTTGACTAAACGCTTATTAGAGGATGGAAGTGAAATTGATGTCGGTTTAGATCAAGCGGTGGATGCTTCAAATAAAGAAGGAACCTTAAGAGTTGTTACTAGCAATTTACAGTCAATTGACCAATTGGGTGAAGCTATTTTTTACCAAGCGCGTACAAATTATGATGCAGAAAAAGTGGCAACAGGGAGTGCTCGTTGGACACTTATAAAAGAGTCTCGTGTGAAGGATGCTCCCGAAGAATTGGCTATACAAGGTGATATAACAATTCCAGATGAAGGGTTTTCATTACGATTAATTTTACGTCGTAATACCGATGTATCTTTTCCTGCTGCGTATGTTATGGATCTTGTTTTTATTCTTTCTGATAAATTTTCCGGACAGGCTATAAGCAATGTACAAACATTAACTTTTAAAGCAAGTGAACACTCTATTGGACAGGCTTTAGCAAAAACTGTTTCAGCAAAGATTGGTGATAATTTTTTTCTTGTTGCATTGAGTGCCAGTCATCCATTTCTTGATCGGAATTTACAATTGATTCGGGAACTGGATTGGGTGCGTTTGGTCTTAACGGATAAAAATGGACGTATAAATGAATTAACTTTTGCAAAAGGGCCAACAGGTGAGTCTATTTTTAATGAAGTTATTGGACAATGGCTTGCAAAATCAGACAATCTAACAGTTCTTGGTAAAAAAAGATAAAATACCGATGCAGGTAGGTACTATAAAAAGAACGTTCATCATCAAAAAGTGTAGATCGATTCAAAAGTATAAAGCTAAAGCACACTTGCTTTTGCTCTACACTAAGAATGTGCAAAATTAGCTTTATACTTACTTTCGAAGTCCTCTATACTTAACTCTGAGATAAAGCAGATGCTTTAATAAAATTTTGTACTTTCTCAAATGCACGCATTTCAATTTGTCTTATACGTTCCCGGCTGATATTAAATTCGCTTGAGAGTTCTTCTAGTGTTAGTGGTTTATCGCTTAATCGGCGTGCTTTGAATATACGCTTTTCACGTTCACTCAAGTTATCCATGGCATTTATGAGCATGGAACGACGATTTTCCAATTCACTTTGTTCAATCAAGGTTTGTTCTTGATTACTAGAGTCATCCACTAACCAATCTTGCCATTCACCATTTTCACCCGCTTTTGTACGAAGAGGTGTATTGAGTGAAGTATCACCCCCAAGTCGACGGTTCATTGAGATGACTTCATCTTCTGTGACATTTAATTTTGTTGCAATTTCTTTTACTTGTTCTGCGTTAAGATCACCACTGTCAAGCGCCTGAAGTCTACTTTTTAACTTACGAAGGTTAAAAAATAAGCGTTTTTGATTCGCAGTTGTTCCTATTTTTACCAAACTCCAGGATCGCAATACATATTCTTGGATCGATGCTTTAATCCACCATATAGCATAGGTTGCAAGCCGAAACCCCCGTTCTGGTTCGAAACGCTTAACAGCTTGCATAAGCCCGACATTGCCCTCTGAAATGACCTCTCCAATAGGCAACCCATAACCTCGGTACCCCATTGCGATTTTGGCTACAAGACGCAAATGACTTGTCACCAACCTATGCGCAGCTTTTAAGTCATTATGTTTACGATAACGCTGAGCCAACATGTATTCTTCTTTTGGTTCCAGCATTGGAAAACGACGTATTTCCTCTAAGTAACGATTCAACCCCCCGTCACCTATCGTCACTGATAGCAGATTCATATGGGCCATATAGCACCCTCCTTGTTACATGAATTCCCTGATAAGGCAAATTCTATTCCTAGATGTTATCTCTCTTTAACCTTACCCTAGCATAATTTTCAATTTTGTTCAAAAAGAGATATTTTCAAAAAGAGATATTTTATTGTGAAATCCTGAAAAGACTAAAAGTTTCAATTTATTTTTTTTAAATGCTCGATAAGTTCAGCCATGTCTTGGGGAAGCGGTGAAGAAAAAGTCATAATTTTATCTGTAGCTGGATGTTCAAAAGTCAGACTGGCTGCATGGAGTGCTTGCCGATTAAATTGATTGATTGCATTTTTGATGATAGGATTAAGCATATTTGATTTTGTTTTAAAAGCGTTGCCATAAACAGTATCACCTATGAGCGGATGTCCCATATGCGCCATATGAACACGGATTTGGTGAGTACGTCCAGTTTCCAGACGACATTCTAGAAGGCTAGCAACAGATGTTGTGTCTGCGTAAATTCCATATTTTTCTAGAAGAGAAAAATGTGTAACAGCATGGCGGGCATGAGGATGTTGGTTATGGACAACAGCCTGCTTTATTCGATTATGGGGAGAACGGCCAAGAGATGCGTTAATTGTCCAAACATTATGGCTAGGCGATCCCCAAATCAAGGCATGATAACGTCGATCTAATGCGCTGGTACGCCCATGGTCAGAAAATTGGGCACTGAGGCTTTTATGAGCAAAGTCATTTTTAGCAACTATCATGACTCCACTTGTATTTTTATCGAGACGATGGACAATGCCGGGGCGCCTAACACCACCAATACCAGATAGACTTTTACCACAGTGATAGATAAGGGCGTTAACTAATGTTCCAGTCCAATTGCCATTGCCCGGATGAACCACGAGACCAGCTGGTTTATTGATAACAATGACATGATCATCTTCAAAGAGAATATCCAATACAATGGCTTCACCGCTAGGTGCTAGGTCACGGAGAACAGGCATTGTCAATTCGATAATTTGGTTAGGTTTTAATTTTGTTTTCGGCTCCTTTATGAGTTGGCCATCAACTTTAAGATAACCTTCACGGATAAGGGTTTGCAGACGTGAACGCGACAGCACATTGTGATATTGTTTAGCAAGCCACTGATCGAGTCTTTGCCCAAGAGCTCCTTCATCTGTTATTTGCTGTGTTACCATATGATTTCTATTAAGCTTTTATTGAGAATCTTTTACCAGTATGAAATTGCTTTGGTATCAAGAAATTCTTTGATTCCCCAGTGGCTGCCTTCACGGGCGCGTCCAGAAAATTTTACGCCTCCAAAGTAACTCCCACCGGGTAATCCATGTCCGTTGACTTCTACCATACCAGATCGTACTTGCGCAGCGATACGACGACATTTGTTACGATCTTGCGATTGTATATAATTTGTAAGACCGTATTCGGTGTCATTAGCTAAGGCTATGGCTTCGTCTTCTGTGTTAAAGGAAAGAATTGATAGGACTGGACCAAAGATTTCTTCTCGAAAAATACGCATACTAGGTTTCACATCGGCAAAGACTGTTGGGCGAACATAGTAACCGCACTCCATCCCTATTGGTAAACCAGTTCCACCTGCAACAAGAGTTGCACCTTCATCAATTCCAGATTGGATGAGATTCTGAATTTTGTTGTATTGTTGTTTTGAAACTACCGGACCAATATGATTTCCTGCTTGGTGGCTTGGCCCCACTTTTGTTTTTTCAGCAATATCTTTGGCTGTTTTAATAGCTTCGTTATAGATGTTTTGTTCCACAATCATACGTGTTGGTGCATTACAGCTTTGTCCACTATTATAAAAGCAGTGTCGTACACCACGTTGAATAGCACCCGTATCGGCATCAGCAAAGATGATGTTAGCTCCTTTGCCTCCAAGTTCTAGACTAACTCGTTTTAAAGTGTTGCTTGCATTTTTGGAAATATCTTTTCCTGCTTTAGTTGATCCGGTAAAACTGATCATTTCCAGATCTGGATGTGCTGAAAGGTAAGAACCAATGTTAGCACCATCACCATTGATTAAATTAAAAACGCCGGCAGGTAAAGCGGCTTCATCTAAAATTTCAGCAAAGAGCATAGCAGAAAGAGGAGCAATTTCAGAGGGTTTTAATACCATAGTACAGCCCGCCAAGAGAGCAGGAATAACTTTAAGAGTCACTTGGTTCATGGGCCAATTCCATGGAGTAATCAATCCTACGACGCCGATAGGGTCATATTGAAGAATCGCTTGCTCATTTCCTTCTATTAAAACATCTTGGAATGAAAATTCTTTATAAGCTTTGATAAAGTTGCGAATATGAAAACTGCCGGTTGCGGTTTGCGCATTGAGTGCCATATCAATGGGTGCTCCCATTTCCATTGAAATGGTTTTTGCCATCTCTTCTGAACGTTTTTCATAGATTTCTAAAATTTTTTCAACGAATCCAAGACGTTTATTAGGCTGAGTTGTTTTCCAATTTTGAAAAGCTATTTTAGCTGCGTCAATTGCTTTATCTGCGTCTTTTTTGCTGCCAAGGCTAATGACGGCACAAGCTTCTTCTGTTGATGGATCAATGACATGTAGATCGTGAGGAGTACTTGGATCGTCCCATAGACCATTGATATAAAATTTCCGCTTATTAAACATGCTTCACTCCCTATTTTTCTTTTTTCGTATTCTAAAATTCATCCTATTTGAGCCTTTTTGAACAAGAATAACAAGGGTAATCTTATCACAGGTAAAGAAACTAGTTGTTTTATAAGACAAAGTTGGAGAATTAAGAGAGCACTTCTTATTATACTAATTGCTTGTATTATATATACTAATCATTTTTATGAAATGGAAAAGAAAGATGGAATACAGGCAGTTTTTCTATAATTTTTTTTATCATAGAATTTTCTTCACAAAAATTGAGTACAACTATATGAGATCATAAATTTTGCAATTTATTCAATTTATAGAGAAAATCTCATTGAGAAGAATTAAGGTATTATTTTTTGTTAAAAAGTGTCAGTCAGCAAAAGGTTATTAACCTTCATACTATAGTTTCTATACATTCTTTTTGAAGAAGCAATTATTCTCATTGCTATAAGTTTGTTGGATACCATGCATAATTCGAAGACAAAATCTATTTCTACGCCTTCTTTTTCTGATGAAAATACACAAAATACGTCAGAAGGGGATTCATCTACTAGGATTTCTGAGATATTTTCTTATCCAGAAATATGGAAAAAGGCATTTACCCTTGGACAAAACGTACGCTTTACGCGAACACCAGAAGTTGAGTTTTTGCGTCGTCGCATTGAAACAGATCCAGTTTTTGCGAAACAGTTTAAAGTGTTTATGAAGAAAGAGGGAAAAAATCTTACAAACATTCTACATTGTAGTAAGAATTCAAAAAGTAGTAAGGATTCAAAAAATTCTCTTTCAACAAAGAGAGTAATTAATCCTCAAACGATAGAGAATAAAGCATCAATTTGCCACGCTATGGCTTTGAAGCAATTGTCACGGCAAGTTGTTAGTAAAGCACTTAATGATGAAAGAAAGAAACATAAATTACAAGTAGAAAATGTGGCGCAAAAGACAAAGCCAATTTTTCATCTTTCTGATGACGCATTCTTTGAGTGTGGATCCTTTATATTAGAACAGGTTGATACTAAAATTTTAGAAAAGGATGTAACATCGATTGATCGCACGAATAATGATATATCCGATACTAATTCTACCTTTGATGAATCAATTACTGCTCTTTATCGTGTTCTTGAATACCGCTTTCCACAATTTTACGATTCAATTACATCAGAATCACCAGCAGAAAGGCTTCAGGAAATTGAGGAAATTTCTAATCTAGCGCATGAAAAGAATGGTACTGTTAAAGAGGAACGAGAGTGTTTTTCTGATGATAGGTTAAGCGATGTGGAGGCAACTATAGAAAATCAAAATATCAGCAATCTTACTGATAATATAACAGAAGGTATTACCAAGAATTCAGAAAAGTTTTCTGTAGTGAAACCAAAAGATAAAGTATTGCGATCTACTAGCACGTTTTTAAACAATTATGATTCTGCTTTTACGTCAAATGTTCAATCTTTTGACGATGGTACTTATGAATTTCCTCCGGTCAATTTATTGCAGGAACCTGTTTTTCATGAAGGCACAATAATTCCACAGGAGATATTAGAGCGTGGTGCTGGACTTTTGGAAAGTGTTTTGGAAGATTTTGGCATTAAGGGTGAAATTATCCATGTTAATCCAGGGCCAGTGGTAACAATGTATGAATTTGAACCTGCAGCTGGAGTAAAGTCATCTCGGGTCATTAATCTTTCCGATGATATTGCTCGTTCTATGTCTGCTATTTCTACACGCGTTGCTGTGATTCCGGGACGCAATGTTATTGGGATTGAGTTGCCAAATGCGGTTCGTGAAATCGTTTACTTAAGGGAATTAATCCAAACAAGTTCTTTTCGCGAAAGCCAATTTAAATTGGCCCTTGCTTTGGGGAAGGGTATTAATGGTGAGCCTGTCATTGCAGAATTAGCAAAAATGCCTCATTTATTAGTTGCAGGGACAACAGGATCGGGCAAATCGGTCGCGATTAATACAATGATTTTATCGATTCTTTATCGAATGACACCACAGCAGTGCCGTTTGATCATGATTGATCCTAAAATGCTAGAACTCTCTGTGTATGATGGCATTCCACATCTTTTAACGCCTGTTGTTACGGATCCCAAAAAAGCGGTTACAGCTTTAAAATGGGCGGTTCGTGAAATGGAGGAGCGTTACCGTAAGATGGCCAAGTTAGGTGTGCGTAATATTGATGGTTTTAATGCACGTGTTGCACTTGCAGCACAAAAAGGTGAAACGATTATGTGTACTGTACAATCAGGTTTTGATAAGGAAAGTGGAGAAATTCTTTATCATGAAGAAGCCATGGATCTAACGCAGCTTCCTTATATTGTTGTGATTGTTGATGAGATGGCTGATCTCATGATGGTGGCAGGTAAAGAAATTGAAAATGCCATTCAGCGTTTAGCACAAATGGCACGTGCGGCAGGTATTCATCTTATTATGGCTACACAGCGCCCTTCCGTTGATGTTATTACTGGTACGATTAAAGCAAATTTTCCTACCCGTATTTCTTTTCAGGTAACATCTAAAATAGACAGTCGTACAATTTTGGGAGAACAAGGTGCTGAAACACTTTTGGGTCAGGGAGATATGCTTCATATGGTGGGCGGTGGGCGCATTGTACGCGTTCATGGACCTTTTGTTTCTGACGAAGAAGTTGAATCCATTGTTGCACATCTTAAAATGCAAGGAAAGCCTGATTATTTAGCAACGATAACGGATAGTGAAAACGATAACAAAGATGGTGAATCTGAGAATTCAGTTATTGGAGTTTCTAGAGAAGAAAATTTGGATGAGGATGGTGAGGAGCTTTATATGCAAGCTGTAAATATTGTCATGCGTGATAAAAAGTGTTCTACATCTTATATTCAACGTCGGCTTGCAATCGGGTATAACAAGGCAGCTTCTCTCGTTGAGCGCATGGAAAAAAAAGGCATTGTTGGAGCTGCTAATCACGTTGGGAAACGAGAGATTTTACTCAATGAGTATAATAATAAGCAAAACAGTTTTAAAAATGCATGACCTAAAAAATACTTAATGATTGTTGTTTTAAGGTTTAATAACTTTTTTTATTTTATGAGAGCGGATATTGCCGCGTGCTTATTTTTACTGTGAAATATTAAAACATTAAATGGGGAGTGACAAAATAGAAGCACTATTTTGTATTAAGGCTGCTAATGTGTAGCTTAGAATGATACAAAGAAGGGGTGTATATGTCTTTAGCATTTTTAGATTATCTGGAATGTAAAGAAATTAACCAAGCCTTTATACGCAGAAAAATGGCTTTCGTTCTCTCTTCTGATTGTAGAAATCTTCTTTGGTCAAATGGTGCTGCAGCGTATTTTTTTGGTTTTTCCTCTGTAACAGCTATGATGAAAGAGCGGTCTTTTTTTGACAAAGTGGAGCATCACAAGATATTGAAGGGTGCGCAATATGCAAGTGCCGTTGCATTGGACGGTTTAAAGCGCACCGCTGAATTTTCCATAGTTTCTATTGATATTATGGGTATAGGAAAGGCATTTTTATTGGAATCATTTCTAGCAGAAGAAGTTTCTCTTATCGCTGGATTGGATGACGCAGCAATGTCTGTTACGGTAGTTGATGAACATGGGAAAGTCTTGGAGACTTCCTCTCATTTTTCGTTTATTGATGAAACAGTTAAAATTCTGCTACAGACGATTGATAATGAAACGCCAGTTAAGACCATTTTAACCATAGCAGGTATTCGTACACAAGTTGGCATTATTCGCTTGAAGATGAAACCGGTAAGTTTTTTGGTTTTATATGCACCATTAAAATCAGACGAGTTGAAGAATAATCAGGAACTTTTTTATTTTACGCCGAAATTGTTGCCACAACGATTTACTTGGAAAATGGATAGAAACGGAAGATTTTGTGATGTTTCAAAAGAGTTAGCTAAAATTGTTGGACCTATTTCTTCTTCTATTTTAGGATCGAGTTTTCATGAACTTGCTGATCAGTTTAATGATGAGCGGTATCGATTACTCAACGGCTTTATTGCAGCAGCTTTACCTTGGAGCAAAAAGATTGTTAATTGGCCTGTTGATGATTGTTTAGAGTGGCTTGAAGTTGAATTATCTGCTGTGCCAATTTTTGATGTCAAACAACAGCTTAAGGGATTTAGAGGCTTTGGTATTTTGAAGATACAGGAAAAAAAACAAGAGAAAAAAGATGAAAATCCATATATAAAAACATCAAGTCTTTCGGAGGTGGAACGTTTAGCTTTTCATGAGATTGCGGAACGATTGCGTGGAGAATTGCATTCATCTGTAGGAAACAAGCATTTGGTTAAGGAAGCAGCGTTTCTGTTACCAAATGCACAGACATTACCAGTAAATGCTATAGAACAAACCCTCATAAAAGAACCGGCAGTGGTTCTATCATTATTGGATACAGCCACTAGTGGCATTTTTTGGTTAAATGGAGAGGGGGTAATTCAAGCAGTTAGCAGCGCTGCTTTGGCATTGACTGGCTATGAAATAAATGAATTATTGGAACAGCCATTATCATCATTATTCACTTTACAGAGTCGATTTTTAGTTGAAAAATATTTTAAGTTTATACGTGTAAAGGGAAAAAATCAGGTTTTTAATCGTGGTGAGACAGTTGAGTTACTAACGAAAAGTCATAAAAATATAATGGTTTCTATGACGATTGTATCTTTGGTACGGAAAGACGACTATGCTGTTATATTACGTGATATGAAAGAAACAATTCAATCAGTAGATAAAAAAGCAGAAGGGAGTAAACTAGTTGGTGTCGTTCATGAAATGCGGACACCTTTGAATGCTCTTATTGGTTTTGCAGAAATTATGAGAGATGGCCGTTTTGGTGCGATAAACAACGAACGTTATCGTGGATATTTACGTGACATTGTCTCATCTGGAAAACATATATTATCGCTGGTTAATCAATTACTAGAATGCTCAAAAGCAAATTATTCTGGTTCAAATGATCAGGTCAAGGTGCCTCTTATGACTGAAGCATTTGATGTGATAGCCTGTTTGCGTGCGAGTATGGCGTTTCTTGAGACACAGGCTAATCATAATGGTATTATCATGCGTATTGTTGCTCCAGCTCATGTACCATTTATTGCTATATCACAGCAAATATTTCGACAAATTATATGGAATCTTCTTTCCAATGCCATTCGTTTTACGCCATCGGGTGGACAAATTATTGTTCATGTTTCTTATGAAAAAAAAGAGCGTATAAAGATTTCAGTGAGTGATAACGGTATAGGGATGAGCGATGAAGAGATTTTACAGGCACTGCAACCTTATGGTCAGATAAAGCGTAAAGACGGACGCTCTGGTGACAGCGCTTTTATTGGAACTGGTTTAGGACTTCCGATGTGTAAAGCAATGATAGAAGAAAGTGGAGGCCAACTTTTATTATTTTCCAAACCTAATCATGGAACAACTGTGGAAATGTTTTTTCCTCATGTTCCATGAGGTAATTCCGCACCAATTTATTTTTTTTTAGCTAAAAGATCTCTGATTTCTGACAAAAGTTGTTCTTCTAAAGACATTTTGTTGGAGCTTTTCTCTTCTTCTTGTTTTCGACGGAGTTTGTTCATAGCTTTAACAAATAGAAAAAGAACCCAAGCAATAATGAGAAAATTGATAAGTAAAGTTATAAAGTTGCCGTAGCTAATAGTTGCTCCAGCTGCTTTAGCGGCACTCAATGTAGCTTGTTTTTTACCGGCTAGCTGAATAAACATATTAGAAAAGTCAATCCCACCTGTGATAAGCCCAATGATTGGCATAAAAATATCGTTGACCATTGAATTAACCAAGCCACCAAAAGCTCCTCCTATAATCACACCGATAGCGAGATCAATCATATTACCTTTTAGGGCAAATTCTTTGAATTCTTTAAGCATTGCGTTGTCCCCTTTCTAGAAAAGATATATAGTAACTTTAATTACTGCTTTTGATGAAAAAGGAAAGAGCGGTTTTTATTTTATTGTAGCGTCGTATTACGAAAACTGGATTTTTTTCAAGAATATTATGACATGTTAGAAAATTTAACAAAGGGTTCTGTTTGATTTAATAAATATATCTTGTGGGGTTCAGAGTAACAGCAAGCTTTTTTTATAAAAGTAAAAAACTATGCTTAATTTATAAAATTGTTACTAAACTTTTATGATAACATATTGAAAAAAAACTCTTTTGCAGGATATTTGTTGCTCTTATTTGCAGATAAATTCAATTTTTAATGGCTAAACAATTATGAAAAGATGAGAAAGTGTTTTCTAAATACAAAAAAATCCTTTTTCTATTTAGTATGCATAAATATAAACGTGAATGGTGGGCTATTATAAACTTTTTTGTAATAGGAATACGTTCTTAATTTAGATGATATGCCATCTTTATTGGCGATTTTTGTGTTAAAAGATTTACATTAAGTGCAATGGATCAGTTTTATATTTGGAGAAGGATTGATGAGTTTCTTTCGTTGTATTGGTCGTTCTGCTTTATTTATGTTGGATCCAGAACGCGCACACCGTTTAGCAATTATTGGGTTAAAAAGTGGATTAAACAGATATCAAAAAGTTATCGATAAGCGTTTATGTGTGAATCTTGCGGGTCTTGAATTTGAAAATTTTATCGGTCTTGCTGCGGGTTTTGATAAGAATGCAGAGGTTGTTGATGCTGTTTTTCGTTTAGGATTTGGTTTTACTGAAATTGGTACGGTCACACCAAAACCTCAAGCAGGAAATCCGAAACCGCGACTTTTTCGCTTAAGAGAAGATGAAGCGATTATTAATAGAATGGGTTTTAATAATGATGGGCATCAAATTGTTTATAATAGACTTTGCACGTATAAACAAACTGGCATTGTAGGAATCAATATTGGAGCAAATAAGGATACGATCAATAAAGTTAACGATTATACGTCTGGTATTGCTTATTTTTATGATGTTGCTGATTATTTTACGGTTAATATTTCTTCACCGAATACGCCAGGTTTACGTGATTTACAAGTGCGTGACAGTTTGCATCTTTTGATAAATGCGATTTCACAGATGCGCAATGAGCAAAAGAAAAAATATGGATTTTCCGTTCCCATTTTTTTAAAAATTGCGCCTGATTTATCGGAAGAAGAGTTAGATGATATCGCTGAAGAAGTAAAAATTTCTGATTTTGATGGTCTTATTGTTTCTAATACTACTCTTTCACGTCAAGGACTTAACAATAGTTCACTAAATAGTGAAGAGGGAGGACTTTCTGGGCGTCCACTTTTTGAGTGTTCTACTATTGTGCTGGCAAAAATGCGTCAAAAATTAGGTAAGGAAATTGCAATTATTGGGGTTGGTGGTGTAAAAGATGCACAAACAGCTTTGGAAAAAGTGAAAGCTGGTGCAGATTTGATACAATTGTATAGTGGGATGATTTATGAGGGACCAGACCTTGCTGTGACTATTCTAGAAGAGATTTTGCAGATTATGGAGCAAGATGGGATTAATAGCATAAAAGCTTATCGCGATTATAGTGTTGAATATTGGGCAAAACGCTCACTTCCTTTGTGACAAAACTATTTTTTCTTGATAATAAAATATGAGATTTTTTTAAAGGGGCTTGCAAACTCTTTTGATCTTCCTTATGTCACAGAAACAGAGAATAACAATTTACGAAATCGTAAACAATTATAGTACATTTACTTTTTATGCGGTTGTAGCTCAGTTGGTTAGAGCGCTGGTTTGTGGCACCAGAGGTCGTAGGTTCGAATCCCACCAACCGTACCATCTTTTCACTGTGTTTGTTATGATAAGCAACTTACAATTGGTTCCAAGGTCTTTTTTACCTTGATGGGAGTTGTATATCTTTTAAAATTAAGTTGATTAAGATTTTTAGTAACGTTTATGCATGAGATGATACCATAATAACAAGGCTTAATTGTTTTTTTTTAGTCGGTGTGTTATGACTATGAAAAATGGTAAACAAATGAAAAATAACCGTTCTAAGCCTGTTTCTGGTTTTCTTAAAAATTTACGTGGTGTAAGCAATTGGGAACAAGTTTCACATTGGTTAGCTTTCCGTAATGTAGAAGATATTGAATGTATTACACCTGATCAAGCGGGAGTGCCGCGTGGCAAGATGATGCTTTCTAAAAAATTTATATCGGAAACGTCGTTGGCATTGCCTTCAGCGGTTTTTGTAGCAACGATTTCAGGAGATTATCCTGAAGATGGTCATGGTTTTGAATATCCTAAAACAGATGGTGATCTACGCCTTGAGCCTGATTTGTCTACGTTAAGCATTGTGCCATGGGAAGATGCTCCTACTGCACAAGTAATTTGTGATCTTGTGTATCAAAATGGACAGGTTGTGGATTATACACCACGAAATGTGTTACGAAAAGTGATTGATTTTTATACGCAAATGGGTCTAAAGCCAATTGTTTCACCAGAAATTGAGTTTTATTTGGTACAGAAAAATCCTGATCCTGATTACCCTTTAGTACCTCCAGTTGGCCGTTCTGGACGTTCAATTGGTGGAGGGCAGGGATATTCGATTGCCGGTGTGAATGAATTTGATGAGTTCATTGATGATATTTATCATTTTTCGGAAGCGCAAGGGTTGGAGATTGATACACTCATTCATGAGGAAGGGGCTGGGCAGTTTGAAATCAATTTACGTCATGGTGATCCAATTGAATTAGCTGATCAGGTTTTTATGTTTAAACGAACGATTCGTGAAGCAGCACTTAAGCATAATATGTACGCAACTTTTATGGCCAAGCCTATTCAAGGTCAGCCCGGTTCTGCTATGCATATTCACCAATCAGTTATTGATAAGAAGACGGGTATGAACATTTTTACACAGAAGGATGGTGGAGAAAGTGACTGTTTTCGCTATTTTATTGGTGGATTACAAAAACATATGGCGGGGGGACTTGTAATGCTTGCGCCTTATGTGAATTCTTATCGACGTCTTATGCCTGATATTTCAGCTCCTGTTAATTTGCGATGGGGGTATGATAATCGTACTATAGCTTTTCGTGTGCCTCGTTCTGCTCCACAGGGGCGGCGTGTTGAAAATAGACTTCCTTCATCAGATGCTAATCCTTATTTAGCTCTTGCAGCTTCTTTGGCTTGCGGTCTCATTGGGTTACAGCAAAAGCTTGAACCAGATGAGCCAACAACAACTAATGTGAATGCTGACAGCATTGAATTACCACGTGGTCTCATTGAAGCGGTTAATTTATTTGAACGAGATACAGCGATACGTGCTATTCTAGGAGATGTGTTTGTAAGTACTTATGCTGCAATCAAACGACAAGAGTTTGAAACTTTTATGGAAGTGATTAGCCCGTGGGAGCGCGAGTATCTCTTGCTTAATGTTTGAGGTTTATCACGATGATTGGTTATAATTCGATCTCTCCAGGAGTTTCTTGGTATGAAGATACTTTAGAAGAACGCCCATCTTATCCGTTTTTTTGCGAACAGATACAGTGTGATGTGGTTATTATTGGAGGTGGATTTACCGGTCTTTCGGCTGCTTATCATTTAGCTAAATTTGGTGTACATGTTGTTTTGTTTGAAGCTTCACGTTTTGGTGATGGTGCTTCAGGGCGCAATGGTGGACAATTGGGAACAGGGCAACGGCAATGGGTGGAAACACTAGAGAAAAAATATGGTTTTGAGCGAAGTAAGGCACTGTTTGATTTAGCTGAAGAGGCCAAAAGAGATATTTTATCGTGGTGTGCGACGCTCGATAGTCAATGCGAATTTATGGAAGGACATCTTTCCGTTATCCATAAAAAACGTGAACTAGCGTCTTATCAACGGCATATCGAGGTAATGCAGCGTTATGGCTACCACAGTCTTACTTTTATGGACAGGGATGAAATAGCTAAGCGACTTGGTTCGTCTTTTTATTATGGCGGTATTTATGATGCGGATACTGGTCATATCAATCCCTTAAAGTTGGTTGTTGGGTTGGCGAAGAAAGCAAAAAGTGCGGGTGCTAAGCTCTATGAAAAGACACAAGTTACTGCGGTGAAGCGCAATGGGGGCTATTGGAGGGTGATAACAAAACAGAACAGTATAAAGACTAAGCACGTTTTACTTGCAACCAACGCTTATAAACTTGGGCTTCAGCATTTTGTTGAGAAAAATATTTTTCCTATTCGCTCTTATATTGGAGCAACTGAACCATTATCAAAAGATAGTCCGATTCTTCGAGGAGGCGAATCGGTAGATGATTCTCGTTTTATGGTGCGCTATTTTCGCAAAAGCATTGATAATCGTTTATTATTTGGCGGAGTAGAAAGTTATGATAATCAGTATCCTGTAAATTTAGAGGAGCGTATACGAAAGCAGATTACTGAAATTTATCCTCATCTACACTCTATCAATTTGACTCATCATTGGGGGGCAACGGTTGCCATTACGGTTGAACGTATGCCTTATGTTCGCCAACTTTTCTCAGGTATAACTTATTGTGGTGGTTATTCGGGTCATGGAGTTATGCTTGCTCCTTTTATGGGAAAATTATATGCTGAGTGGCTAATGGGGAAACGTGAGCGTTTTGCCTATTTTCAAGACTTAAAAATTTCTTCTTTTCCAGGTGGAAGAGTTTTGCGTTATCCGCTTGTATTTTTGGCAATGTACTGGTTTTCCTTGATGGATCATTTTTAACTAAACACCGTTTAAAATGAAAAAAATAATGGCTCGTTTAATATCTACCTGCTTTAATGATTGGAGCTTTTATAGATTGTTTCAGCTTTTATAATTGAATGGGAAGATAGACAAATTCATGGTTAGTAAAATTATTCCAGTCTCTCCCTTCGATTGTATTGTTTTTGGTGGCAATGGCGATTTAACATCACGTAAACTTATACCTGCTTTATATCATTGTCAGTGTGTTGGGCAATTTAGCGAGCCAACGCGTATCATTGGGGTTGCGCGTTCTGCATGGAGTAATGAAGAATATCAAAATTTTGTTCGTACTTCTTTAGAAAAACATGTTCATCCAAAAGATCTCAACCAAATTGAACTTAATCGTTTTCTTGCACGTTTAACTTATGTTTCTGTTGATGTTACATCAAATCGGGGATGGCGAGATCTCGTTTTATTGCTATCAAAAGATTCAGCTGATATTCGGGCTTTTTATTTAGCGGTTGGTTCGTCTCTTTTTGGTGATATTGCAATAAGATTAGGGAAAAATGGTTTAGTGACGCAGCAAACACGGATTATCATTGAAAAACCTATTGGCCGCGATGTAAAAACAGCGATTGAACTCAATGACATATTTGCAAAAGTATTTAGTGAAGATCAAATCTTTCGCATTGATCATTATCTTGGCAAGGAAACTGTTCAAAATTTAATGGCATTGCGGTTTGTTAATACACTTTATGAGCCGTTATGGAATTCCAACTATATTGATCATGTTCAGATAACGGTTGCTGAATCTTTAGGATTGGAAGGGCGCGCAGAATATTATGAGAATGCAGGTGCTTTACGCGACATGGTGCAAAACCATATGCTGCAATTGCTTTGTTTGGTAGCCATGGAAATACCGTTTACCAATAGAGCAAATGCTGTACGTGATGAAAAACTAAAAGTTTTGCATTCTTTAACGCCTCTTGATATTCGTAATGTAGAGCAAAATACAGTGCGTGGACAGTATCTTGCTGGTATATTGAATAGTGTTTCTGTAGGATCTTATCTTGATGATCTGGGAAAAAAAACCAGCGAAAGCGAAACATTTGTAGCGCTTAAGGTTAAGATTAATAATTGGCGTTGGGCGGATACACCTTTTTATTTACGAACCGGTAAGCGTATGTCCATGCGGATGTCTGAAATTGTTGTCGTTTTCAAACCTGTTCCTCATAATATTTTTAATGTGGATTCCGATGAGATTTTTTCTAATCGACTTGTTGTTCGTCTTCAGCCTAATGAAGGCGTAAAACAATGGTTGATGATTAAGGATCCGGGTCCTGGTGGTATGCGATTTCGTCATATTCCATTGGACATGAGTTTTGCATCTGCGTTTTCTCAGCGTAATCCTGATGCTTATGAACGCTTATTGATGGATGTTATTCGCGGAGAGCAAACCTTATTTATGCGTCGTGACGAAGTTGAGGCTGCTTGGCGTTGGATTGATCCTATCCTTGAAGGGTGGCAAGCAATAAAGCAACCTGTTCATGGATATAATGCTGGTTCATGGGGACCATCTGCTTCGACTGTTTTGATGGAACGTGATGGGCGTGTATGGAATAACTTAGTTTAGAGCAATATGTATGCATGAAATGAATATTGACCGTTTAAATTTTGAAACACCCACTACCCTCGCTTTGGCGTTGGCTGATCGTGTTGCAGCAGAACTTAGTATAGCTGTTCTTGAGCGTAGACGTGCAATTCTAGCAGTTTCTGGTGGTAAAACACCAGAACTATTTTTTCATTATTTATCAAAAGCTGATATTGATTGGCAAAATATTATCATTACTTTGGTTGATGAACGTTTTGTACCTGCTCATCATGAGTGCTCGAATGAACATATGGTAAGGCGGCATTTGTTACAAAATTTTGCAGCTAAAGCCCATTTTGTGGGACTTTATCATAAGGCACTTACTGTTGAACTTGCTGCTTTTTCGGCAGCTAGCCGTATCAATACTTTGCCTAGACCCTTTGATGTTATTGTCTTAGGAATGGGGATTGATGGGCATACGGCTTCCTTTTTTCCTGATGCTGATCGTTTAAAGCAAGCGCTTGATCTTCAAACACAGGCTCTTGTTTTACCACTTCATGCAAAAAGTGCTCTTGAGCCAAGACTCACACTGACTTTACCAGTTATAATACAATCTCGTTGCATTATTCTCCATTTTGAAGGCTTTCAGAAACGCGATTGTTTTGAAGCAGTTTGTCAAGATGAATCTGAAATAAAAATGCCTGTTCGCGCGGTTTTACGCAATGCCCATCATCTTGTTCAGGTTTACTGGTCTCCGGATGAAAATGAAATAAGCAAAGTGAAAACATGATACGGATGCAAGTGATATGTAATCTCGATGGAATGTGTAAATGAAAGAGGGAAGAATATGGCACTTTCTAAAACAAATGCTACCAGTTACACAAAGGATTTATGAATGTTCTCTACCAACGCGAGAAATTTATGTAGATTGGATTACAAAAACGCAAGAAGGTGGTCCCACGCGGAGTTTTGAGGGATTTGCCAATCAAATCTATGGTTGTGCAGCTTATGGTCAAATAGAAAAAAGAGCGTTTGAATCTTAATGTTGCTGGAGATATTGATATTATTACTACGTATAATGATATACTTTCAGCATATTAACCGTTTGAATTTTTTCCTTTTTTAATTAAAGAAGCTTCTCGTATGGTTAGTTGTATGGCACAAGTAGCAGCTGGTGTTTTCGGAATGTGTGATGGTATGACCCAAGAGGATACGGGGATGGAGCTTTCTTCTTTTTCCATGTGACGTAATTGCAATGGCGACGGCTATAGGCTTAATACATGATATGTTTGATGTTGCACTGTATCTTGGAGTTTGTGGTAAAGTTATACCTGGTTTACTATTGGGGTGCTAATATTGGGCTACCTACCAGGAATTTTATTCCTGCGGGTTTTGAGACAAGTAGTCAAGACAATCATGAGAAAGCAAAGATACACCAGCTTTACACCAAGAATAAGATAGACCACCAAACATTGTTAGAATCAGATGCACGTTTTTATCATGAGCCAAGAACATTTACATTTTATGGGATTGTTAATTCAAATTAGGCAATCCTGAAAATGATTGGGTTACACATACCTGGATCTTCTTTCATTAATGCGGTTACTTTGTTGCATGATGCTTGAACAAAAGAAGCCACGAAGCGTGTACTTAAAATGACAATTCTTGGCGATGATTAAGGCCACTTAGTTTGATAGTTGATAAGCGTTCTTTCGTGAATGCTATTGTAGGATTAAATGCAACAGGAGGGGTTCACAAAACATGCGATTCATTTGATTGCTATGGCTTATGGCTGTGGTTTGCGGCATTCAATTAACATGGCATGATATTGTAGGAATTTCGTCAATTTTACCTCTTAAATACGGATTTATCCTAGTAATTTTGCTGATGTAAATCATTTTTATGCAGCTGGGAGTATGGGATTTTTCATTCGCAAGTTCATTGAAGGGTGAGAGAGCAGTACATGAGGATATCTGTACAGTTTTCGGTACCGATCTGAATGCTTATGCAATTGAATAAAGCTTTATGCTGCTAGTTGTATAGTATATGAGCCTGCTCTTAATGAAAGTGGTAACCATAAGGTATTAGCAGGGTGGAAAAAACCGTTTCAACCTGATGTGGTATTCGTGTTTTGTCGGGAGATTTAGAGACAGCTATTGTAAATAGTTTCATCTGTTAAGTTTGAGCATTGCGTATTGAAACTCCAGTTCTTACCTTTAGTGATCAAGAAGAATTTCAAAAAGCTTTTAGAACTAGGACATTGAATAACAAAGATTTTAATCGCTGCCATTTGTTATCAAAGGCTAAAGAACAATGGTATGCTAGAGCTCCATAAGTTAACGACAATTTTAAGCATTTTACAGGATCAAAGACCCAAAGTAGTACTAGTAACTGACAGTTATCTATCAGATGCATAAAGAAAAATTTCTGCTGCAATTCATATCATACCGGAAGCTTTGGATAATAAATCTATTGCGCATTTGCAAAATAATGATATCATTTATCTTGACGCACATATAGGTAAATTAACTATTTTGGAAGATTTGTCAAAATTTAATACGTAAATAACTATGCCTCTTGATCTTTCAAAGAGAGAATACAGCGTTGGATCTGAACTCTTTCACGTTTTTCGCCAATACGTTAGTTGTACAGATCAGAGAGTTTCTGTTCTTATGACCAGAGTAAAGTGCGAAAAGAACTAAAGAGATATTCATGTAATCAATATGCGTAAAACTTCTCAGAATGTCGGCATGGGTAGATTGTGTGCTCGAGTGGCGGCCTTGAGTGTATTAACCATAAGCATGGCAATTGTCATAGGTCCAACTCCTCCTGGAACAGGGGTAATTGCGGCAGCTTTTTCTTTTATTTCTTCAAAATCGACATCACCAACAAGACGTGTCTTTCCTATACCTTTTTCTGGAGCTTCAATGCGGTTAATGCCAACATCAATAATAATGGCACCCTTTTTAATCCAGTCTTTTTTAATCATTTGTGGGCGGCCTACAGCTGCGACTAAAATATCTGCGCTACGGCATACATCATCCAGGTCACGGGTACGACTGTGGGCTATAGTCACGGTGGCATTGGCTGCTGTTAAAAGGGCAGCCATAGGCTTGCCGACAATATTAGAGCGTCCAACGACAACGGCATCAAGACCAGATAAATCTTGTCCACATTGTTGCTCAATCAGCATCATGGCGCCAGCTGGCGTGCAGGGAATGATAGCATCCTCCAGCGCATTAGTTGCGAGTTTTCCTACATTGATATAATGAAAACCATCAACATCTTTTTGGAAATCAATGGCTTGTGTTATGCGGTTTGTCTGAAGAAGAGCAGGGAGGGGAAGTTGCACTAAAATGCCATGGATTTTAGGATCGGAATTTAATGCTGCAATGAGTTGAAGGAGTTCTTGTTCTTGTGTTTCTTTGGAAAGCATATGTTTTATTAAAAAAAAACCACACTCTTCAGCTTTTTTGCTTTTTGATGTAACATAGACCTGACTTGCAGGGTCATCTCCAACAAGGATAACAGCAATACCAGGTTGTATATTATAGTGATTGCGGAGTTTTGTTGTTTCAGCCTTAACTTTTACAATAATCTCTTCAGCGAGTTTTTTTCCGTCAATAATATGATTCATGAGAGAGATCCTTTCGATAGGGCTGTTTATTTTTTTGTAAGGCATTTGCTAACAATACAATAGAGTTTTATAGCAATATTTATGTAAGAACGGTAAAAGAGGCTCGATAGTGTTTATGTATCCTATAGTTTTAGAAGATTCTAAAATAATTGCTTTGTAAGAAAGCAGCAACATTCCTGTTCGAATAAACTTTGAATAAGAACAAGAACAATTATAATTAAATAAGATAGAGCAAAGTGTAAGTTTATAAGAAGTTTTTTACAATCGTTTAAGTTGTCTTTTAGTCTGTTACAGGGGTGAAAGTGTAGAGGAAAATTGTGCGCGCCAGAATAATAAAATTTTTGAGCGGAATTTTTATTACAATTACTTTTTTGTTTGGAGTTTGTATTCTCATTTTACCTTATCTTGTGTCTACAAATACGATTCGTATTCGTTTAGCACAGGATTTAAGTATATGGACAGGCTATAATGTGCAATTGCGTGATCCTCCACGGTTGAATCTTTTTCCTTACCCTAAAGTATACCTTTCCGGTGTTATTTTAACATCAAAAATGAATAATGTTGTACCGTTGATGGAAGCTGAATCAATAGAAGTTGATCTTTCTCTGATACACCTTCTTTGGGGGCATATTTCTTTTTCAGAAACGCGAATTGTGCGTCCCTAATTTGTTGTGGAAAAGCCCATTAAAACATTAGGGGATTTTTTTGATAGGTTTTCACGATCACAAGGTGTACTAGGATTAGCAATACGTAATGCTCGTGAAATATTGAAGCATAATCCAGATTATCCAGATGTAGAACGTCTTTTGAATCAGCCTTTTGGGCGAATTTCTGTTGAGGATGGCGTGCTCGTGTATCATGATAGTATTTCCAGTGTAGCAGAAAAAATAACGGGGTTAAATGCGACTTTAGATTGACCAGAATTGACTCAAGAAGCGCGCTTTCGTGCAAATGCTCGTTGGCGTGGAGAATTGACAAAGTTATCAATTGATGCCGATCAAGCGTTACTACTTTTAGCAGGAGGGAAAAGCCAGATTAAAGCAAGTCTCAATTCTGTGCGTGGTGGTATAACCTTTGTGGGACAGGGACGATTATCTGAATACTATATTTTTGACGGAAAAGTGTCGATGCGTTCTCCAGGGTGGAATCAGACATTATCTTGGATTTGAGGAAATCGATTTTGGGGGTATAAATTGAAAGAGCCAATTGTATGGGAGTCGCATTTTTTAGCACAGCCAATGCACATCCAAATGGATAATGTTACATTTACGTTGGGAACAGCAAATGCGCGTGGAGCTTTAGAAGTTGATTTTCATGACTATGTGCCAATTATGATTGGATCTTTAGCATTTGATAACCTAGATTTTAATCTCTTAGGATCATTGTTTTTTCAGTTAAAAAGAAGAAATCATCCCTTGATATGAAAACTTTTGATCGTATTGGGGTAGATATGCGGCTTTCTGCACCACAAGCAAAAATAGGCAATATTATGTTTACGAATTTAGCTGCTGCGATACAAATAAGAAATGGGCATGGTATTTTTGACCTTGGACATGCGAATATATTAGGTGGATCACTTCAAAGCAATATCGAAATTATACCAGCTGGTCAGAAAGTACGGCTTGAAGGACGTGCTTCAGGGACCTCCATTGATATGCAGACTGCTTCAGAGGCTTTGGGAATTATCCCATTTGCACAGAGTAAGACAAATTTTACTATGACAATACAAACGCTTGTCAGTTCTTGGTCAGAAATTTTTGCGAAAATGCAAGGTGAATTAGTACTGAATATGTCTTCTGGCCGTCTATTAGGATATGATTTGAATGATTTACAGACAAGGCTTTCGAAAAATGAACAATTTCTTTTAATGAGTCATGATACCCCTTCAACAGCTTTTGATCTCTGGAATATTAAAACAAGCTTTTTAGATGGTACGATAAAGGTTACAGAATCATTGATGTGTACGGCAGATTGGAGTTTATCGATTTGGGGGATAATTGCATCTACTATCATAAAAGATCGGCAAAATGAATTTACATTACAAGCACAATTACGAAAAAGCCATAGCTCAAAAACTCTATGTAAAGATGTCCAATGCCTTGCTAACAGTCTTATGCGACCATTTAAGTTTTTCTCTTAGCTCTCAAGGACAAGATCACGGCAACTTTTGGGTTACAAAAGAAACAGATATAGATTGATTACCGTTTTTCATTATTGGTATTAGCAGGAATTTTAGGAATTTTCTAAAAAATATTGTGTTGTTATAAATTTTAGAGATAAATTAGCCAGTGCTTATTGAAACTCAGAAGAAATACCATAACCATCTTTAGCGATTGAATTACCGCCATCTGCTCCAACGGAGCCAATTCCTACAGTAATGAGAATAAAAGCTACGAAAACAGTAATAGTAATAATTGTGGCTTTTTTAGCAGTCATATTTTTCCTCCAATCATGCGATCAATGACTGAATGCAATGGTGAATAATGTGTTGTTATAAAATTGTAGATAAACAGAATCGCTTAAGGTTTGATTTGTTCCACGATTATCTCATAAAGCTAAAAATTTTATAATTCTTTATATATTATCGTTTTATAGATATAATTTTCTCTTTTTGTTATATATTTTTCTTCATTTTTTCAATGATTATAATTAGCTTTGGCACGATATTTTTATGCGCATAAATTATAAACTTAAAAGATTGTTTATCCGACAGCCGCTTGCTTTGAATGGAGAAATAAAGATAGAGGGGGCGCAAGCTTCTTATCTTGTAAGTGTTTTGCGGATGCAAGAGGGAGCCGAGATTTTACTTTTTAATGGAAAGGATGGCGAGTGGCTTGCTAAACTTATTACCATTAAGAAAAAAGTTGTTGTGGCTCAGCTTATCCGTCAAGAAAGATTGCAAACATCGCGTTCGAATCTCATCTACTGTTTTGCTCCACTCAAAAGCGCGCGTTTGGACTATATGGTGCAGAAAGCTGTTGAAATGGGGGTATCGACTTTACAACCTGTTATAACGCATCATACACAAATTACACGTATCAATATGGCGCGTATGGAGGCTAATGTTGTTGAAGCTTCTGAACAGTGTGGCATTTTATCTTTGCCTGAATGTGTCTCTGCCGTTTCGTTAGCAGAACTTTTAGCAAATTGGGATGAGACAAGACCTTTATTCTTTTGTGATGAAGCGCACAAATCGCATAATCCTTTACATCTTTTAAAAAAATACGAAATTACGATGTATGGTGTTCTTATTGGACCAGAAGGAGGGTTTAGTGAGAAAGAGCGAAACTTTTTAAACAAACACTCTTTTGTGATTCCGATATCTTTGGGTCCGCGTATTTTACGTGCTGACACTGCAGCTGTTGCTGCTTTGGCTCTTCTTAATGTTACTGTGGGAGATTGGTCAATTAATTGAGAAGCTTGTAAAAATTATTTTAAACGATTCATTTAAAATGATGTAACTGATGATAGGATATAATAAGTTATGGCGCTTGATATAAATGATGAAAGTGAAATTTATAACTTAGATTCCTTGGTTAATTATTTCCAAGGGGGGTGTAAAACAGAGCATGATTGGTGTATTGGTACAGAACATGAAAAATTTCCGTTTTATATAGATAATTTTCGTCCCGTCCCTTATGAAGGCTCAAGAGGAATCCGTACACTTCTAGAAGGAATGCAAGAAGCTTTAGGATGGAAACCTATTTTAGATGAGGGGAATATTATTGGGCTTATAGGGTCAGTTGGTCAGGGTGCCATTTCTTTGGAACCTGGAGGCCAATTTGAATTATCTGGTGCACCACTGAGAACGATTAATCATACTTATTGTGAGGTAATGGAGCATTTAGCTATTCTTAAGAAAATTTCAGGGCCATTGGGTATTGGATTTTTCGGAATGGGTGCTAGTCCAAAATGGACCTTAGCAGAAACTCCGCGAATGCCTAAATCACGTTACCAGATTATGGCTGATTATATGCCGAAAGTTGGTCATAGTGGTCTTGATATGATGTATCGCACTTCGACTATTCAGGTTAATCTTGATTTTTCATCTGAAACTGATATGCGACGAAAGATGCAAGTATCCATGAAATTACAGTCTATTGCGACAGCATTATTTGCCAGTTCACCTTTTACGGAAGGAAGACCGAATGGTTTTTTATCTTGGCGTTCTAAAATTTGGTGTAATACTGATAATCAGAGGTCTGGAGTTCTTCCCTTTGTATTTTCTGAGAGTTTTGGTTTTGCGGATTATGTTGAATGGGCTCTTGATGTACCAATGTATTTTGTTGTGCGCAACAACCATTATTATGATTGTACACATATAACTTTTCGTCAGTTTATGAATGGAGCATTAAGAGGGCAGGTTGTAAACTCGGTACCTAATATGGGAGATTGGATTAATCATTTATCGACTTTATTTCCCGAGGTACGTTTAAAACGGTTTTTAGAAATGAGGGGGGCTGATGGTGGTTCTTGGAAACGTATCTGTGCATTGTCGGCTTTTTGGGTTGGGCTTCTTTATGATAGTGAAGCACTTAATGAAGCAGAGGCTTTGACAAAAGATTGGTGTTTTGAAGAAGTTTTGGAGATGCGCAAACGTGTTCCTAAAGAAGGATTAAGAACACCTTTTCGTCAGACCACCATTTTAGAAATAGCTCGTCAGGCTATTGCTATTTCACGCAAGGGTTTAAAAAATCGCAAACAGTATAATACTGATGGTTTGGATGAAACAAATTTTCTGGTTCCCTTAGAAGAGGTAGTTGCAATGGGTCAAACAGATGCTGATAAGTTTTTATCTCTTTATCATTCTGTTTGGAAAGAGGAAGTGGAACCTATATTTTTAGAATGTGCCTATTAAATTTTTAAAGCAAAAAACTGCTTTGCTCTTTTGAAGAAGTGTATATTATGGTTACTGCTCATTCGTAATTCTCTTGAGAGAGATATCACTTCGTGCTTTCAGTTTTA
Organism: Bartonella alsatica; assembly: GCF_013388295.1. NCBI lineage: Bacteria > Pseudomonadati > Pseudomonadota > Alphaproteobacteria > Hyphomicrobiales > Bartonellaceae > Bartonella > Bartonella alsatica. The sequence goes on from NZ_CP058235.1 coordinate 1,329,591, forward strand.
TCTCATAGTATTGTGCATGAAAGGGTATAATGGGATATGGCTTCAGCAATGAACCAAATGCCTCATTCAGTGCCAACATCAGCAATAAATTATCTATGCGCCCATGCCTTTCAAATTATGTTTTTAACCGCTGTTTCTGGTACTCAGGCGACTTTTTACAGGCAGTTCATGATAATGCGACGGTTGACTATCTATCCCACCAAATTGTAGTTAAGCCTATCTACAGTTCAAGCATTAAAGGAGTGCGATGCGTTTTATCTTACAGGGATTATTAGATATCTAGAAAGCCAGTTTTTTTATTTATCATTGAAGATTACATTCCTCTAAATAGGGACTCAAATCTTTTTGATGCAGTGGTTGATGCGTGTTTAGACTTTGCCTTTATTATTTCCAATATGCCAAATCTTGGCTTAGGGGATAGACACAATCCAACACTAATCTTTATTTATCTAGCAGCGATCCACAATACGAAGCAGACAAATATGGTAACAGTATTATTAAGAAAGCTTGGTACTCAAAATGATGTGTTTTACATTGAATTATTTGATTATCACGAAAACACTATTTTAGCGAGATAATTCTTTGAATTGGAGAAGAAAGACTAACCTATTTCATACAAATATTTTTTTGTTGTCAACATTGGGGATTGCTATTTAACGTTGGCTTTGGACATAATTCTGGAACTTTCGGCCCAAAGTGCTATCGCATTTACTTATGGTTACATTGAACTCTCTAAAACCATCAGTCACTACTGAGACATTTTAGGACCTAACTGGATGTTTTGCTAAACCATAATGTTACACCTGCGTACATCTTTTCAAACAAGGGGATATTTGACATATTAAGAATTATTATTTTTTTCTTGCAAAACGAAGAAACATGAAGCCATGCCTGAGTTCTCTAAATTCGCAAATATATACAAAGAAAAGCTATGAGCTACAAACTATGGTGCAAAAATTATTAATGCTTTATCAATACTTCGTCTCAGTATTTTATTTCGCATACGGTATTTATTCGAACACGGCGATTTAGCTAACATACAAATATACAAAAAGCTCTTTCTTCGTCAGCTTGATGATAGTCGCTAGTTGTCTTCTTTCTGCAATTGCTGGTTTTATTTTCTCTGAACAGTATAGCCATGGGAATCTATATAAAAAATATGGATAGGCCTTCTTATTCTTGTTAGCATAATAATACTGTTGGTTATTATTTTAACATTAGCTATAAAACATGGCCATAAAGTTTAATTGTCCTTCATTGAGATTGTACTATTTCTTGCTAAACTTTTGATCAATCTTACTTAATTTTGTTCATCAGATCAGTTTTTTCAGAGTCACAGGGTTTTAACAGACAAAAAAATTATGGAAATCACTCCCTCGAATTACTTGTATCTTTCTCGAGAGGTGTGGGATTTGCAGGATTATTTTTATCTATTGACCATATCTATAGTATGCGCTCAAATGTGATATGAACAGTTTTCGAGCTCTGTATAAATTCTGAGTCTTTAAAAGAGTTATTTGATTGGAATTTCTCTACTATAAATGCATTTATCAATAATTCGCATCTTATAGTATCATTGCTTTATGCGAATTCCAATGTTTTTTCCGCGTGTTACTGTAGGTTGATATGCACACCATTTACATGTGTTAATAAACAAGCATTTCACTTGTCAGTCGTTTTAAGTTAAATTTTAGCAATCTCAGTGGGCACCCTTACAGCTTGGTGGTATTTTGATAGCCATAAAAAAATTAAAAAATGAGTTTTTTACTATAAATAGTTTTTACTATAAACAAAAAGAACAAGCATATCCTTGTTACATTTCAGCTCTCATTACCAGAAGTTTCTTTATTCAGTGCGGATATTTGTTACCTTGAAGCTTACTTTATTGGCTATTCAATGTGTTAATCGTGTGTGATCCTATGTGGCAATGATGGCAGGTATCGAATGGGCGTTAGACTTGTCTTTTACTAAACTATATTACAATGAGTCATTTTTTAGGTTCTATTTTGCAAAAGGCCGAATTGAGGTTATATACTCAATTACGACAGAGCAATGGACGAATTCTGTAGATAAATGGGGGAAAGCTATAGCCAGAAAAATTGGGTGTGTGGTCCTTAGTGTATATAATGCAACGGACATTGCTCTTATTTTCATTCCTGGTACTCGAGGGGTGGGGGTGGAGAAAAATAAATGCTTAACTATTTATCTGGTGTTGTTGCCCGCTAATAAGCATTCGCGACAAAATATCACTCGATGGGGGTATTGCTTATTCTAGATATGTATAAAATTACTGAAAAGGTGAAGCCCTCCCAAGATCTATCCAATCAATTAACGGAGATGGGGATATCTTATTCGCAAGAATTAGCTCTTTCTGAACATGGAAGCTTTGCTGAAGTATAATATTCCATTTTAAATTAACGTATTTATTTATAACGATAAGTTATTACTTTGTATATTGAGTTAAGAATGTCGAATATCGTAAAATTTTCTCATTTCAGCTCTGTTCATAATGAATCAGTCAAAAATTATTTCCTTGCACATTACAAGCGGAGGGAGTGAATCGTTTAAGAAAGGAATAAAAATGTTCCTTTTTATGAAAAAAGATAAGAGCAATTGTAATATAAGGGTTAACAAATAGAATTATGGTATCGGTTTGTACCTTTATAAATTAAAGATGGTTGTGCTCAAAGGATGTTCCATTGTACTATTTACGAGTACTGTTGTGAGATGGGCTTAGAAGCATTGAGAGGTATTTCTTTAAAACAAGTACATGAATTTTTAATACAATGGCATTTTTATTTTGAGTGAGGGACGTGACCTCATTAAAGAGTGCGATAAACAAAGCATAAGGCAATGCGTATTTTAAAAGAGGTGGCGATAAAAATGACTCAGAATGTCAATAATAAAATTAGCAAGGATGATTTGATATCATATTAAAAAAATAAGCTAGGAAACAGTTTAGTATTGTTCAAGGTTTCATTGATGTACGCAGTAGGAGAGAATGCTAACATGATTTATATGATAAGGTATATAGAAATTGTTTTTTTTAGTGTTGAGGTGCAATGAGTATTGCTTACATTTTCTCCATAAGATTTTATGGAGAAGAGGGGTATAAGTTTATTTAATTTTTTATCTTCTTTAAACAATTATTAATAGCTAAAAATTTCTCTTCTAACCTATAAATTAAAAAAATAATGATTTTATAAAAGCCTCGTAAGCTTTATATTCCATTTTCGAATATTACGCATAGATTTTAGGCCGTGCATATTACTCAATATCAAGCGTAACAATAGTGGGCATAAACAATGACATTTAATTTTTTCATCAATTTATTTCTATTTTTTATTTTTTTGTTATGGCTTGCCCAAAGTAAGAGAATGAAATGGAACCTCTCATTACGTGTTATGCTAGGGCTTATTTTCGGTTTGATTTTTGGAAGTGTTTTGCAGATTATTTATGGAGAAGGTGAAACTACTTTATTGAAATCTATTGAATGGTTTAACATTGTTGGTAATGGCTATATTTTGTTACTACAAATGATTGTCATGCCATTGGTTTTGACCTCTATTGTTTCAGCAGTTGCTCATTTGCATTCTGTTTATGCTATTGGCAAAATGAGTATAATGACAATTTCAATATTGCTTCTTACAACTGCTCTTTCGGCATTAGTTGGCGTTTTGGTAGTTAATATTTTTGGATTAACAGCGAGTAGTTTAGTACATGAGGGGCAAAATATTTCTGCTGTTCTTGAGGATCCTATTTCTCAACTTGGAGATATGAATGTTCCAAAGATGATCTTATCTTTGATTCCTAAAAATCCCTTTGCTGAGTTAAGTGGAGCTAAGCGTACATCAATTATCAGTCTTGTTATTTTTGCGTCATTTTTAGGAGCTGCAGTTATTCTTTTAAAGAAAGATGATCCAGAAAAAGGGGAAAAAGCACTTTTATTTATTCAAGTGGCACAATCTTGGATTATGCGGTTAGTCCGTATTGTGATTGCTTTGACGCCTTATGGTATTTTTGCACTTATGACTAAGGTAGGAGCGTCCTCGCATGTTGCAGACATTTTAAATTTATTGGTTTTTATTATCGCTTCCTATGTTGGTATTATCCTTATGTTTGGAATTCATGGTGTGTTACTCAGCCTATCAGGAATTAATCCTTTCCGTTTTTTCAAAAAGGTTTTGCCGGTTTTGACATTTGCTTTTAGCAGTCGTTCAAGTGCAGCAAGTATTCCTTTGAATATTGAGGCCCAAACACAATGGATTGGTGTCCCGCAATCAATAGCCAGTTTTGCAGCCTCTTTTGGAGCAACAATTGGACAAAATGGTTGTGCAGGTCTTTATCCAGCAATGCTTGCGACTATGATAGCACCCTCTGTGGGTATTGATCCTCTTGATCCTACTTGGATTGCTACTCTTGTTGGTGTTGTAACGTTAAGTTCTATTGGTGTTGCTGGTGTTGGTGGTGGTGCTATTTTTGCTGCATTGATAGTGTTGCCAATTATGGGGTTTCCTGTTTCTTTAGTTGCTGTACTCATCTCTATTGAACCTTTAATTGATATGGGGCGTACAGCTTTAAATGTGAGTGATTCAATGTTGGCTGGAACTATAACCAGTCAGATGTTACGATCAACGGATAAAAGCATCTTTGAAAAATAATTTTCATGTTAATTTTATGGTGTTTTGGGCTGTTTTACTAAAACATCTGCAAGAGAAGTTTGCGCTGATCCTGGCCTTATAGGTTTTTGCTGGTTTGGGTGAGGAGCCCAACCAGAAAGCCAAATGAAAGAAAAATGTGCACGAATACGACCATCGGGATCACTAAATCGTTGTGCATAAATTTCAGCAGCACGGAAAAAAAAGCGTTTGGATACGGGACGCCGTGAGCGATTTATGAGCGCATTTTGCATTCCCATAGCTTTAAGGTCATGCATAAGATCAAATATTGTATTATAGCGTATTGTGATATCTTCGACATCTGCTACAGGTATAGCAAAACCAACACGCTGTAAAAGAGCACCTATCTCACGAATGTCGGCAAAAGGATAAATTCTAGGGCTTCCTCCGCCATAGATTTCAATTTCAGCTTGTAGGAGGCATTCACGTAATTCTACAAGTGTACCAGCTCCCGCCATAACAGCCAAAAATAAACCGTCTGGTTTAAGGATATTTTTTATCTGACTAAGAACGCCAGGAGTATCATTGGTCAATTGTAATGAAAGGAGTGAAACTACAAGGTCACAATAATTTTGAGGGAAATCGAGGAATTCTCGATAACGTAAATGAAATTTTTCATGGCTTTGATAAAGCATATCTGTTTCAACGCGTTCTATGGAATGAACTTTTCCTGATTTCAGTAAAGCTTGCGCGGCAAGATCTGTATGGCTGTGTAAATCTAAAGCTAATGTAAAGAGACGATCAACAGTACTCAGACGTTTATAGAGATCTTCAGCCATGTGGGACAGTAAAAAGTCGTACCCTTCTTTTGCTTTTTTGAAAGCACGTTTGCGGAATTGTTCAATGCGGTCATGATCAAAAATTAAAGGATGCGACATTTTGTTAAGGTCTTTCGATTTGTAATGTGTGTATTTTGAGAAGGTTCATTTTTGCACAAGCTTTGTCAAGTTTATGATGTGAAAGAAAAACAAATTTATAAAAAGTAAGAATTTTTAAAGGAATTAAAATTAAAAAATGTGAAAGGATTTTTTATACAGGGAAGCTATAAAAGCCTAAATTAACAATGTCGTGCTTTCAAGAATTAACTTTAAATAGAGGGAATATATTAAGTAAGTTCATTGAGCGCTTTTTGACAATTTTGTATCCCCCATTTTGCCCTGGATGTAAGCAAAGAGTTTCTGCTTATGGTACAATTTGTTCTGATTGTTGGAAAGGTTTTCAATTTATCACAAAGCCTTATTGTCCTGTTATGGGAATCCCTTTTATTTGTGATATGGGGGATGGTTTTCTTAGTGGTGAAGCTCTTAAAAATTCTCTTCCTTTTTCGCGTGTTCGCTCGGCTATTATTCATAAGGGAGTAGCACAAGTTCTGGTAACGCGATTAAAATATGGTGATCATATAGAACTGGCATCTTTTATGGCTAATTGGATGATATTTGCTGGGCGCGAGATTATTGATGATTGTGATGTTATTATTTCGGTTCCTTTGCATTTTCGTCGTTTTTTAAGGCGGCGTTATAATCAATCTGCCGAGCTTGCTCGCTATATTGCACTAGCGCAGAAAAAAAGTTTTAAGCCTGGCTGGCTTGTGCGTTGTCGACATACCCGCCCGCAGGTGAATTTATCTGCTAGGGAACGAAAATTGAATGTGCTGAATGCTTTTGAAGTGCCACGTAAAGTTAGAAAATATCTAAAGGGACTTTCCATTTTATTAATTGATGATGTTTTCACAACAGGTGCGACAGTTACAGCAGCTGCTGCAACATTAAAACGTGCAGGTGCACGGCAGGTTGATGTGTTAACATTTTCGCGTGTACTAAAAGAGACTTCAGTGCTTCCTGCTTCTTAAGAGAATTTTTAAGTTGGAACTACTTTGAAAATATTGGAGAATAACACTATGAAAGAGATAATACTCTATACACGTCCTAATTGTCCTTACTGCATGAAAGCACGTGATTTACTTGATAAAAAAGGGATAAAATATACAGATATTGATGCGTCAACTTCTCTTCGACAAGAAATGGTGCAACGAGCGCATGGACGCAATACATTTCCACAAATTTTTATCGGTGATTATCATGTTGGCGGTTGCGATGATCTGTATGCTTTAGAAGATGAGGGGAAGCTCAATTCTTTGTTGCAAGGTGTACAGAAATTGTAGAATATGCTCACCTAAAATTTTTTGCCAGAAGCAGATAATTAACGTCCATATTTTTTGAACGATTCCAACTGTCATTTAATGGATTATAGGTAATACCAATTTCGTCGACGACAGTGAGAGCGTTTTGTAATAAGAGATTTTTAAGTTCTCGAGGTTTTAGGAATTTTTTATAGTCATGAGTTCCTTTAGGAAGCCAACGTAAAACGTATTCGGCGCCTACAATCGCTAGTCCCCATGCTTTCCAGGTGCGGTTGAGTGTTGAGACAAACATCAGCCCTTTTGGTTTAAGCATTTTTGCTGTGGCTGCTATGAAGAGATTGACATCAGCAACATGTTCAACAACTTCCATATTGAGGATGATATCAAATTTCTCTCCTTCAGCGGCTAGCACTTCTGCCGTAGTGGTACGATAATCAATTGAAAAGCCGTTTTGGAATGCGTGAATTTTTGCGACTTCAATATTTGTTGGTGCAGCATCAGCTCCTACGACTATAGCACCGAGTTGTGCCATTGGTTCGCATAGCAAACCACCACCACAGCCAATATCAAGAATTCTCAAATTTTCGAAAGGCATAAGTGAAACAGGATTGCGATTAAATTCTAAACAAATTTTTTCTCTAATATAAGCAAGACGTGTTGGATTGAATTGATGAAGTGGGCGAAATTTTCCTTGTGGATTCCACCATTCCGCAGCAATACGTGAAAAATGATCAAGTTCATTTTGATCAATGGTGCTACGTGTTTTATTTACCATGTCACTCTCCTTGTTATTTTTATGCCAAATCAGGTGGATTTTATCTTAAAGTCAAGGGAAATTAATATGAACATAACTAACCTTGCACAAATGATAGATATTCGGTATGTGAAAAGATGGTTTTTTGATAGGATAGTAAGGCACTATTCCCACTGTCGTTTAAGATAAGAAATGTAAAAAGAGTGTGATTGATGGCGCGCATTGTTATGAAATTTGGCGGAACATCTGTAGCTAACGTTGAACGTATTCATAATGTTGCACGGCATGTCAAAAAAGAGGTGGATGCAGGTAATGAAGTTGCCGTTGTGGTATCTGCAATGGCTGGAAAAACCAATGAGCTTGTTCAGTGGACTTATGAAGCTTCATCCATACATAAAGATGCTTACGAATATGATGTCGTTGTTTCTTCTGCTGAGCAAGTAACGGCGGGTTTATTGGCTCTTACACTCCAAGAAATGGGAATAAATGCTCGTTCATGGCTTGGTTGGCAAATTCCTATTCACACGGATAGTGCGCATAGTCGTGCACGTATTACAAATATTGATGGATCTTTTTTAATACAACATTTTCAAGAAGGTCAGGTAGCAGTTATTGCTGGTTTTCAGGGGTTAGCTCCAGATAATCGGATCTCTACTTTAGGACGCGGGGGATCAGATACGAGTGCTGTTGCTATAGCGGCAGCTATACAGGCTGATCGTTGCGATATTTATACAGATGTGGATGGCGTTTACACAACAGATCCACGTATAGAACCTAAAGCAAGTCGTTTAACAAAGGTCGCTTTTGAAGAAATGCTGGAAATGGCTTCTCTTGGTGCAAAAGTTTTACAGGTTCGTTCTGTTGAATTGGCAATGGTTCATAAAGTCCGTACCTTTGTACGTTCGAGTTTTGAGGATCCTGATGCGTTAGGCTTAGGGGATCCAATGAATTATTCTGGAACACTTATTTGTGATGAGGATGAAATTGTGGAACAACAAAATGTTACTGGTATTGCTTTTGCTAAGGATGAAGCACAAATTTCGCTTCGTCGGCTTGCAGATCGTCCAGGGATTTCTGCAGCGATTTTTGGTCCTTTGGCTGAAGAGCGGATTAATGTTGATATGATTGTGCAAAATATTTCTGAAGATGGTTCAAAAACAGATATGACTTTTACTGTACCATCAGCAGATGTGGATAAGGCTGTTGCGCTTCTTGAGAAAAATCGTAAAGAAATTGGGTTTGATGTTATCCAATCTGAAAGCGATCTTGCCAAGGTATCTATTATTGGTATTGGAATGCGCAGCCATGCAGGTGTTGCAGCTACAGCATTTAAGGCTTTAGCTGAAAAGGGTATTAATATTCAAGCAATCACGACTTCAGAAATTAAGATTTCGATTTTGATTGATAGCGCTTATACTGAACTTGCGGTTAGAACGTTACATGCTGTTTACAGTCTTGATAAGGGATAAGCGTTTTTTAGTTCTAAAAAAATTTCAAAATAACATGAAGCATTCATATGTGTAGAATTTACTACATAAACTTTTAGTAGAAAAGGAAAGGTGCACTACTCGTAAAAAATATTCTCAATTTAGAAAATACGTAAAAGCCTTCTTTTTTTGACTTACTGATTTATGGTTTTTGATTTATCTACTCTTTGTGGACTTAGAGAGGACGATTGACATTAAGTACAGTAAAAAAGTTTTTCATAGTTTTCAATAAACAAAATGTTATGCCCTTTATTATGAAAATCATAGTTTGTACAATGATAATAAGCTGAAAAACATTAAAAATATGCCATCTAAGATTTTGGTAAAGATACTTGCAAAGAGCAATTTATTTTGTGTTTTTTAGTTTCTAATTATTTTAATGTACATTATCTATTTGCACTTTTCAGTTAAGGCTACTATTTCTCTCAGTAGAGTAAAATAGATTTTAAAAGAAATAAGCTTTTTTCATTTATTTCTTGATAAAGAGCCGAAGTAGATTAGAAAGTTTTTCTTATTTATTTCTATAATTGTGATGAATTCTGGCACAATAAATAAATCTGATCACTTTTTTTAAAGCTAGCATAAAAGTGTATTGTTATTTAGTTTATTGAGAACTACAAAGGGGCTTTTTTATTGCGCTTAATGTAAATAAATCCATATGCAAGGCCTACAAGCGCAGATAAACCAGATCCACAAAGGACACCAATTTTTGCAGAATCAAGTAGGATAATATCCTTAAAAGCAAGCATTGAAACGAAGATAGACATTGTAAAGCCAATACCCGCTAAAAATCCAATGAGCAAAATGCCTGGCCATGTTATTTGGGGAGGCAGGCGGCATAGTCCTGATTTTACTGCTAGATAACTGGCAGCAATAATACCACAAGGTTTTCCGACAAAGAGTCCAATAACAACACCAAGAACAATCAAGAATGATTCATGAGAAGAAAGATCAAAATTTGCAAAACTAACACCAGCGTTTGCAAAGGCAAAAATTGGCATAACGCCGTACGCTACCCATGGATGCAATGCTTTTTGAATACGCGTTACTGGTGCAATCATATCACGTTGTCCTTTACGCATTTTTTTCAATGCAGTTGAAATATGATGCAAGTCTGTTTTTATATTTTTTTCTTGAAGCACTTGCATTGCATTGCTTAAAACGGTGAGCGGTGCTACAAGGGTACGGGTAGGAAAAACTGGAGTCATCATGCCTAAAATCACACCAGCAAGTGATGGATGAACACCTGTTGCCATTAACCCCCACCAGATGATTATACCAGGTAGAATATAAAGCCATGCCGATGCGAGTCCAATCCATTGAAAAAACAACACTAAAGCAATACCTGCTGCTGCAATAATTAAACCACTAGGATCAATATTCGTTGAGTAAAAGAAAGCAATGATAAGGACAGCAATAATGTCATCAATAATTGCTAAGGATAAGAGGATAATATGAAGGTTAGAAGGAATTTTTTTTCCAAGAAGAGCCAGAATACCTAGCGCAAAAGCAATATCTGTTGCGGTTGGCACAGCCCAACCATATGTACGTCCTTCATGAAAGTTGAAGCTGAAATAAATAATTGCTGGAAAACAAACCCCACCTATTGCTGCAACAATTGGCAAAACTGCTTGTTTAAAATTAGCAAGAGCTCCTTCATGAATTTCGCGTCGGATTTCCATTCCTGCGACAAGAAAGAAAATAGTCATGAGAGCGTCATTGACCCAGAAATGTAAATCCCATGAGAAAGTGAAATGGCCAAAGTTAAAGCCAAAAGGTGTATGCCAAAAGGATTCATAAAGAGAAGCATATTTAGAATTGGCTAAAATAAGTGCAGTAGCAGCAGCTAATAAAAGAACAATACCGCTGAGAGCTTCAATATGGAGAAAACGCTCGATAGCAGAAAGTGCTTGATTTGTGACACGAGAAGCACGATTAGGTAGACGATTTGAAGATAAATTAGACATGAACAACTCCAATTATCAACAATTTCACAAATTATATTTTTGCGTAAACTATTCTGTATGATACTCTCTTGTATCATACAAAAGCAAAAAGAGAAATAAAGCTCTTAAATTTATAGATAAAATCAACATATTGAAATCTAAACATGCTTTTTAATGTGATACTTCATTTTTGACAGTTAGATGTATTTTATTCAAAGCTGTGGATAAATCATTTTGTAGGGTGGATTGGAGATCAGCTACTGTAAGGCCTTTGTTATTTTTTGCTTTAATTTTAATGAACAATGTCTGAGGATTTTTAGCGAAGTCACCAAGAGCTTTTGAGATCTTTTCTGCTTCATCATGAGTTTTTAGCAGCAGTTTTGGGCTTTGTATCATCATCAGATAGAAATAATCATAGAGTTCTTTTTTGAGATCATATTTTTTATCATTAAGATTTTGTGCAAGATAAGAAAAAAACTTATCAATGAAACCAGCATCCGTATAGCGGATATCAATTTCATTAATACCAAGGCGTTGAGAAGCAGCAATCATTACGTTTTTCTGACCGGAGAAGAGTGTTTCATCAACATTAATAACTTTAGCTGATATTTTTCCAGAACCCACATCTTTTATGTTGAAAGACATTGCATTAAGAAAGAGCATACGCTTTCTATCATCATAAGAAATATCCAATTTTCCTGAAAGATCAAAGTATTCAAGGTTTATCTTTTTGAGAAAGTCTAAGTCTTTTTCTTCTATTTTTTTAGGTAGAATTGAAAGGTTATCGAGAGAAAGAAGAAATTTTTTGGGTATAGGTTGTTTCCACAAACTTGGTTTGAATTGAAATGATTTAAGCGTTGCTTTCAACTGCGGTATATCAACAGTGACATGATCAATTTTTGCATCAGCTGAAGTAATAGCGAGCAATGTGTTTAAAAGAATACCATTTCGTGTTGTTTTTTTAGCAGCCTGATTATTTTCTTTGCTTGCATTAAGATAAGTTTTGGTTAATTTTTCAGGTGTTTGTTCAAACGGCTTCATTTTTAGCCCAGATATTTTTAATTGACCGAGAGAAAAAGAAGAATTTTTTTCTATATCTTCAAAAATATTAACTCTTATATTATTTAGAGAAATCGGACCGGTAATGGTTTTACTTTGATTGATAGGATTACTTTTTCCAAAAATCATAGAATATGCGTAATTGATGTCAATATCATGCGCTCTTATTGTATCACTTTTAGCGATAAGATGCATCTGTTTGACACCATTTGCAGCGATTGTTGTCAGGTCCATGTTTTTGATGCTAACAGAACGGATATGCCCATTTTTAAAATCAGAAAGCTGAAAATTTTTTATCTCAAATTTTTCGATACGTTTATTCACATTTTCTACAGAAAACCGTACAACAGGAGCAACAATTGAGGCAAGTTCAATACGCATAATTGATTGTAAAAGGCGTGACGTGATCGTTCTATCTTTTTTCTTAAAAAAGACATTATTGAAAGAAACTTTGGGAATTTTTACACGAATATTGTTATACTTTAAATCAACATTATAAAATGTAAAAGTGCCAGGAATAAAAGAAATAGGAGGACGCGCTGAAATGGCACCGATTTTAAGTGATACACCAGCAGGGACAGGAAGTATAACATTTGTCAAATTAACTTTGCCTGTGATGCTGACATCGGATGTTTGTGCTTTTATAGAACGGTATGCTATCTCTCGTTTCACAAAACTATTCAGATAGGGCTTTACTGTATAAAAACTACCAACAAATATAATTGCCAAGATAACAATAAACCCAAGAATATAAGTTAACCAGTATTTTAGATTATCTTGATATTCACTCTTAAGATTGGCCATCATTTCTTTTTCCGCTTTTATCATTCTCTATGAGAGGGGAGATAAATTTTTAAGCAACGACAAAGGCTAAGGTATAGCATGTACCAGTTTCGACAGTTACTTCTTTCTATTCTTTTTGACATGTAGAGTTATTCCCATCTTTTTTGCAAGACGCTTTTATGAACTGTCACCAATTTTTATAGTTTTTGTATTTTATAATTTTTATGATTTTAGCATTTTATCAAAAAGCATTCCTAGAAAGCAGAGGAGTTACACGTTGATTATAATTTATCACTTTAAAATCACTGTAAAGTGCCCCCCTTGTTTGCTTTTATCTTGCTGCTGTTTATCAGAATAGTTAAAACATAAAGATATGTGTTGTTCGTTGTAATCTAACGGAGAGAAATGGTTGTCATGACAGAAAATCAAATAATAGCCTTTTTTATCATTGGTCTCATGATGATTGTTTTTATTTGGGACCGATTCCGTTATGATCTTGTTGCTATTTGTACATTATTGATTGCTTGTACTATTGGACTTATTAGTCCAAAAGAGGCATTTAGCGGTTTTAGTAACGATATTGTTATTATCGTGGGAAGTGTGTTTGTTGTCAGTACGGCTGTATCGCGTTCTGGTGTAATGGAATTTATTATCCAACGGATATGGCCAGATGTGAAATCAGTGCGTCTTCAGTTAGCTTTTTTGGTTATTTCTGTAGTGTTTTTATCGATGTTTGTTAAAAATATTGGTGCTATAGCTATCATGCTTCCTATTGCTTTTCAATTTGCTCGTCGTTCTCAGGTTTCACCTTCTGTTTTTTTGATGCCTATGGCATTTGGTTCTTTGTTGGGTGGCCTTATGACACAGACCGGAACTTCTCCGAACGTTGTTATTTCAGCTATGCAAGAACGTTTAACAGGGGTACCTTTTACCATGTTTGATTTTACACCGGTTGGTGCGGTTGTTGCTACTGCTGGTGTATTATATCTGATCTTTTTTTCTTGGCGCTTACCTGTGCGTGTGCGTTCAGGTGTATCGTTTGATGATGCTATTGATATTCGTAACTATGTTTCCGAAGTGCAGATTCCAACAAATTCACCGATTGTAGGAAAAACTGTTGTTGATCTTGTTAAGCCATCAGGTGGAGATGTCATGGTGATTCAAATCATTAGAAACAAAATATTTATTTCACCATTGCCAGATTTTGTTTTATCTGAAAATGATATTGTTTTGCTGGAAGGTTCGCATACAGGGTTAGATAGCGTGATGAATTCTGCTCGTTTAGAATTTTCTACTGGTCGAACTATTTCTACAAGTGATAAGACTAGTGATATCGATATTATTGAAGCAGTCATAACACATAATTCTCCTCTTATTGGTATCAGTGCGAAAGAGTTTTCATTATTGGATCGCTATGATGTGAATTTTCTTGCGTTAAGTCGTCAACATGAAAGGATACGGGGAAGACTTGGTGATATTGTTTTCCATCTTGGAGATGTAATTGTTTTGCAGGGACAAGATGTGGTTATTCCAAATTTGTTACGAGAATTGAAATGTTTGCCCTTAGCCAAACGTAATATTGTGTTTGGTAATTTACGACATGGTTTCGTATCTTTAGCTATACTCTTTATAGCGATCATTTGTACTGCTTTTCATATTGTTCCAGTCGCCTTTTCTTTTTTTTCTGCTGCTGCTGCAATGGTTATTTTTCGAGTTTTGCCAGCGCGTGATTTGTATCAAGCATTAGATGGCCAAATATTAGTATTATTAGCAACCCTTATTCCAGTGAGTGAAGCGTTAGAGAAAACAGGATGTACAGATCTTGTAGGCCAATGGTTAAGCCAATTAGCAATATTTTTTCCACCATATGGTGCATTAGCACTTATATTGGTTACAGCCATGTTGGTAACGCCATTTTTGAATAACGCAGCGACAGTGATGATGGTAGCACCAATCGCATCAAGTTTTGCTCATTCTCTTCATTATAAACCTGAAGCTTTTCTGATGGCTGTTGCAATTGGTGCGGGGTGTGAATTTCTTACACCTATTGGACATCAAAGTAATATGCTCGTGATGGCACCAGGGGGATATCGTTTTAGTGATTATCCACGCTTTGGTGCTCCGTTGGCTGTATTGATAGTCATTGTTGCTGTTCCGATGCTCATGTGGGTTTGGCCATTACAATAAAATATTTTTAGAAACTGTAAGTATCGATCATGAAAGGTAATCAATCTGATAAGATAAGTTGAAGAGATATAGTTTATGCAAATAGTTTTGTTTTGAATCTAGATTCTTGATTAACTTTTATCATGAAGTTCCCCCATTTCTTTTATCCTGGATAATAAGACTTGTTTATCAGATTATAGGTGTTTGCAATTATGAAAATAGAGCAATACTTCTCTAGCTAAAGGTTTTTTAATAAATTGCTTTCCTATGGTCTTTTTACAATGAGGATTTTTAAAAATGTAATAGAACCGTTATTTTAAAGTCTTTATATAATGAGGAGGACTACAAATAATTCTTGATATGATGGGCAAGTATGGCATGATAGATATTAGTTAATGATAATTTTTTCAAAGTTTAAAAAGACATAAAGACTGTAGTATAAACCAGAAAGCAGTTACATTATTTTTGATTGATGTAGTTGCAAAAGTCAAAGAGATTCAGATACAAATTGTTTCGAAATTAATGGGATAGAAGTTTTTAATTAGGGCTACCATTTTTGTCCGTTTACGCGTAAAAGCACAGAAAAATGGTTTTTTTCAAGGTATGATATATGTCGTATGATAGTTTTATCGCTGAAGTTAATGCGGAATTTCGTCAGGAAAAGGCTCTTTCTTTTTGGAGACGTTATGGTTTTTTAGTTATTGGGGCAGTCATTTTTTTTATACTCATGATAGTTGCTTATCAAATTTACTATCATGAGCAAGTAAAGAAAGCCGGTTATATTGGTGATTCATTTGTAAAAAGTCTCGAGTTTGCAGATACACATCATTTCGATGAGGCGATGAAGCAATTGGAAAATGTTAAAGTTTCTAACTTTGGAGGCTATCCTTTTCTTGCTCGTTTACGTGAGGCTTCTTTACTTATGGAAAAAGGTAATACTGTTAAATCGGTAGAGATCTTTGATTCTGTTGCAGCTGATGAAAAAGCACC
Organism: Bartonella alsatica; assembly: GCF_013388295.1. Taxonomy (NCBI): domain Bacteria; kingdom Pseudomonadati; phylum Pseudomonadota; class Alphaproteobacteria; order Hyphomicrobiales; family Bartonellaceae; genus Bartonella; species Bartonella alsatica. Next base: position 1,345,595 of record NZ_CP058235.1, read on the forward strand.
ACAAATGTTACGTCAAGTTGCGAAAATTAGGGCTGCTTATATTTTAGTTGATGCAGGGACTTTGGATGAAGTGGAAAAACGCATCAAAGATATGGCTAATGATGTTGACCCTATGCGTATGTCTGCAAGAGAGGCTTTAGGCTTAGCCGCTTATAAAGCGGGTAAGATGGATGAGGCGGTTTATTATTTTAGGAAAATTTCTGAAGAAGGTACTCTAGGATCCAAAATAGCAGATCGGGCGCGAATTATGCTTGAGCTTATGCAAGCTGAGGGTAAGGCAAATAAGGAATAAATTGATGAGCCTTACCATTGCTATAGTTGGTTGTCCTAATGTTGGGAAGTCAACACTCTTTAATCGTTTGGTCGGGCAAAAATTGGCTTTAGTTGATGATAAGCCAGGTGTGACACGTGATCGACGTATTCATGCAGCAAAACTTCAAGATCTGCATTTTGATGTAATTGATACAGCTGGGTTGGAAGAAGCGGCTGATCATACACTTGAAGGTCGTATGCGTTTTCAGACGAAAACAGCTATTGATGAAGCGGATCTTATTTTATTTATGTTTGATGCGAAGAGGGGAATAACACCGAGTGATTTAAATTTTGCTTCATTGGTGCGCAAGTCAGGGAAACCTATTGTGCTTGTTGCTAATAAGTCCGAGTCAAAAGAAGCAAAAAAAGGAGAGTATGAAGCGTGGTCATTAGGTTTGGGGGAGCCTTGTCCAATATCTGCTGAACATGGTTTGGGGCTTACGGATCTTCGCGGTGCAATTATAGATGCTGTTGGAAGAGAACGTGCTTTTGAGAGCAAAAACGAAAAAAAGTATATTTCTGTACAGCCTTCTTCTGTTGGTGATAATGTGGAAGATTTGAAGGAAGAAAGGCTTGTTTGCGATGAAAATAAGCTCATTCGGATTGCAATTGCTGGTCGTCCTAATACAGGAAAATCAACCCTCATCAATAGTATGTTGAGGCAAGATCGTTTGTTAACAGGATCTGAAGCGGGGCTTACGCGTGATTCTATTTCTGTAGATTGGGAATGGCGTGGACATCGTATTAAACTTTTTGATACTGCGGGTTTGCGTCGAAAATCAAAAATTCAAGAAAAATTAGAAAAACTTTCTGTTACCGATACTTTACGAGCAATTCGTTTCGCAGAGGTAGTGGTGATTGTTTTTGATATAACTGCACCTTTTGAAAAACAGGATTTGCAAATTGTTGATCTTGTGATTCGTGAAGGGCGAGTTCCACTTATTGCTTTTAATAAGTGGGATCTTGTTGAAAATAGTCAGGTGACATTGATTGATTTGTATGAAAAATGTAACCGTCTTCTCCCCCAAGTTCGTGGTTTAAGAGCTGTTCCTTTATCGGGCCAATATGGTCAAGGGATTGATAAACTGATGGAAAATGTCATTATGATGCATCGCGTGTGGAATCGCCGTATTTCCACGGGAAAATTGAATCGATGGCTTGAAACTATTGTTGCACATCACCCACCACCTGCAATTTCAGGGCGCCGACTTAAAGTTAAATATATAACACAGGTTAAAACACGTCCTCCTGGATTTGTGATTTCTTGTTCTCGGCCAAAGGTCATGCCTCAATCGTATTTACGTTATCTTTCTAATGGATTACGTGATACATTTGATATGCCTGGTGTACCAATTCGCATATCGTTACGAGCGTCTGATAATCCTTTTGCAGCACGTTTCAGAAAAAAATGACATTTCTTTGTTTTTAAAGTGAATAATTCTATATTTAAGAACAAGTTGAAAAATAAGTTTTTTTATAACTTATTACAGCTTATTATCGATAATAAATTGATCATTTCAATAGATTAAGAGCGTTACCTTTTAAAATAAAAAAAATTTTTATTGAGCAATACAGAATAGTGCAATAATTGAGGGTAACAATAGATAACTATAGTACTGTCTTGTGTGAAGGAAATTTTAGGAACTATATTTGGGCAGAAATGCTAATTTACGGTGATTTATTCAAATAAAAAGCGAAAAATTTTTCCAATCTGTCAATATTTTCTTATCACGTGAAAGCCTCCAAAAACTAGATGCAGTTATAGAAAGTGGTGTAGAATTCATATTTAAGGTCCTTTTTACGCAGATTTATTGCATAACCTATCTTAAATCTCAGTCCTTAGTTATGCATTAAGTGTAGAAACCTCATTAGTACTGTCTTTATTTACTGACGATGAATGAAATGTACACTATTAACTTATTTCTAAAGGAAACTTTCTCTGTATATTTTAAAGTTTTGTCATGAGGATAGATGTAGTTCGCTAAAGGAGAGGCAGCAAAGCATTATACGCAGAACAGGGGTATTATAAAAGTGCATTAGTGATTGAGGTTTAAAAATTGTGAAGACACATTATTTATTGCATTTATCGCGATAAATTGTGATAGATTTTTTTAACATCTTGACGAATAAATTTGCGAACAATATGATATTAACGATTTTTAAGATATATTTTGACTCTGCTTTTTTGAATAAGGAGCTGATTATGGCAAAGGGCCATGAACCCGTTGTGCCAGTAAAGGGAGCTGAAGAAGAAAGGCAAGGAGACTATTTTCATTCAGAGGATTTAGAATATCGTAGTCAGAGATTAGGTTTAGCTTTAATGCGTAAACAAGCATTAAAGAAACGGGGGACTAAGAGTAGCGGAGATGAGAAACAAGCAGGGGTTGCGCGTGCAGTTAAGTTGTCCAGTGAGTTTCTGGCAAATATTATTGTAGGCGTTGTTTTAGGGTTGGGGTTTGATAAGATAGCAGATTCATTACCATGGGGGTTAGTATTTTTTCTTTTTCTTGGATTTGCTTCTGGTGTATTGAATATTCTTCGATCTGTGGGGTATGTTACCTCCGGTCAGTTAATGAAAACAGGCGTATTACGCCAAGATAAAGGGGCCGATAAGAGGTCCGATAAATGAGGTTGAAGTGACATCACACGCTCCAGATCCTATTCATCAGTTTGAGATTTCACGGCTGATTAATATTTCCATAGGGAATGTGGATTTGTCGTTTACAAATGTATCATTTTTTATAGTAACTACAGTTGTTGTAGCTTCAACCTTCCTCTTTATTTCTTCATCAAGTCGTGGGTTAGTTCCAACACGGATGCAATCTCTTTCAGAAATGGCGTATGAATTTGTAGCGTCGACTTTGCGAGAATCGTCAGGTGTACAAGGAATACAATTTTTTCCTTTAGTTTTTTCCTTATTTACTTTTATTTTAGTTGCTAATTTTATTGGTCTTTTTCCCTATTTTTATACGATTACCTCTCAGATTATGATCACCTTTTCATTGGCGATGTTGGTCATTTTGACAGTGATTGGTTACGGTTTTTATAAGCATGGGGTTGGTTTTTTGAAATTGTTCGTTCCCAGTGGTGTGCCTGTTGTGATTTTACCTCTGGTTACAATGATTGAGGTTATTTCTTTTTTTTCTCGCCCTATTAGTCTTTCACTTCGTCTTTTTGCTAATATGCTTGCTGGTCATATTACCCTTAAAGTATTTTCTGGTTTTATTGTTTCAATGATTGGGGTAGGAGTCATGGGCGTTGGTGGCTCAATTTTGCCGCTTATCATGACTGTAGCGATTACTGCTCTTGAATTTTTAGTTGCCTTTCTTCAGGCGTATGTATTTACGGTTTTAACTTGTATGTATCTTAGTGATGCAGTCCATCCAGGACATTAATGAAACTGGTGGTCTTTTGTCAAATGGTGAAATTTAGCTTTAAAGGAGAATAATATGGAATTAGTGCTTGCAGCAAAATATATTGGTGCTGGTCTTGCTTGCTTTGGTATGGCGGGAACAGCTTTGGGTCTTGGAAATATTTTTGGGAGCTATCTTTCTGGTGCGTTACGTAATCCATCAGCAGCAGATAGTCAATTTGGTCGTTTAGTCTTTGGTTTTGCTGTGACAGAAGCTTTAGGCATTTTTTCATTGCTCGTTGCTTTGTTGCTTCTTTTCGCAGTTTAATCTTTTTAAAAAGGGGATACATACTTTATGAGAAGCAGACGTGCTCTTTTGATTTTATATTGGAAGAAACCATTAGTCAGTTATCATTATTTAAATAAGGAGCTTTAGTGAGCTATTTGAAGGATGAGATAGAATGTTTATTTCTAGCGCTTATGCACAGGGCACTGAAAGACCGGTAGAGCATATTAAAAATGCAGTAGAGCATGTAGATCGTGTGTTTCCTCCCTTTGATTTTGTGCATTTTGGTTCGCATCTTTTTTGGTTAGCAATTTCTTTTGGACTTTTTTATCTTTTCATTTCTCGTGTAATTGTACCACGTATTGGGGGTATTATTGAAACACGTCGGGATCGAATCGCGTCTGATTTGGATCAGGCTATGCGCATGAAACAAGAAGCAGATAGTGTAGTTGAAACTTACGAGCGGAAATTAGCGGAAGCACGTTCACAAGCCTATGTTATAGCGCAAGAATCTGGGAAAGAGATAAAAGCAAAGGTTGAGCTTGAACGAAAGGAAATTGAAGAAAGTTTAGAGAAAAAATTAACAGATGCTGAAAAACAAATAGAAAAAATTCGCGATAAAGCTATGCAAAGTGTTGGCTCAATTGCTGAAGAAGTGGCTCTTGAAATTGTAAAAAAATTGATTGATACTGATGTTAGTAGAGAGTCTGTTCGTTCAGCTGTGAAAACTGCAGATTACTGAGGGTTACAAGCAATGACAGATACTTTTTGGGCTTTTGTTGGATTAGTTCTTTTTCTGGCTCTTTTAGTCTATTTCAAGGTTCCAGAAATGGCTGTGCACTATCTTGATGCGCGAGCAAAGCGTATAAAGGATGAACTTGATGAAGCTCTTCGTCTTCGTGAAGAAGCTCAGGAGATTTTAGCTGAATATCAGCGCAAACATGCCGAAGCAGAAAAGGATGCGCAAGAAATTATTGCTGCAGCTAAGCGTGAAGTTGAATCTGTTATCTCTGAAGCTCGTACAAAAGCAGAAGAATATGTAAAGAATCGCAATAAATTGGCAGAGCAAAAAATTGCTCAAGCAGAAGCTGATGCGGTACGCATGGTTTCATCATCCGCTATCGATTTAGCGATTTCTGCTGCACGTACGCTTATTGCGAAGGAGTTAGATTCTAGTAAAGCAAATGCACTTATTAAGGAGTCTTTTGTTGAAGAATCTCTTACGAAAATGAATAAGTATCTTCATTAGGAATATTAAGTGAGTTCAAAGAAAAAATCCTTTAGAGTTAGAATTTTTTCAAAATTGGCACCAGTTTTTTGAACTTATTTTAAACTTCACGATGAAATTATTTCATAATGCTCTTTAAAATATTTAATGCTAAAAATTGCTAAAAATAAAAAAGTTCTATCTTTGTTATTTTTTCATTTCATAAAGCATTTAAATTTTAAACTACGAATTTTGAGAAGTCTGCAACCGCTTGTGTAATGTTGTGGGAACGGTTGAGAAGAGCAAGACGATTAGTACGCACATTAGGATTTTTGTCATTTACCAGTACTTTTTCGAAAAATATGTCAATAATTTTTCCTAGTTGAGCTAGGGTACTAAGTGCAAATAACAAATTTTGGGCTTTGATATGGTTACAAACCTTTTTTTCTATTTCAATGATTGCTTGATAAAGTTGTTGTTCTTCTGGTTGAATAAAGAGTTCAGGGATAATTTCGTTTACTATTTTTGAGCCTTTTTGGCGTTCATTCTCAAGAATGTTTATAGTACGTTTTACAGCGGCTAAAAAGCTACTTCCCTCGCTTGTATTGATAAAAGCGATAAGTGCTTCGACATGACGTGCAACCAATAAAAAATTATCAGTGTGTTTATTTAAGACTGCTTCAATAACATCATAACGAGCACCTTCCTCTTTTAGATAGATTTTTAAACGTTCATGAAAAAATAACAGAAGATCTGATAAAATATGTTCTTTTTTTTCCAGAAATCGATTCTGCGATTGTTTAGATTCTATTTGAAATGTTTCATATTTGGTTTTCTGTTGTAAAAAAAGATCCATTGCCAGAGTAAACAGTGGCATAAGATTGATTTTCCAATCGCGCAAAAGCACAAGCCTAATAATTCCCAGTGCTGCACGTCTTAACGCATAGGGATCTTTTGAACTGGTTGGTTTTTCATTAATGAGCCAAAAACCAACGAGCATGTCAATTTTATCCGCTAGTGCAACTGCTATAGCAAGAGGTTCCTGCGGAAGACGATCTTTGGGGCCTAGGGGTTTATAATGGTCTTCAATTGCTTCAGCTACGCGAGGATCTTCTCCTTGAAGCAGAGCATATTTTCGTCCCATTAGTCCTTGCAGTTCAGGAAACTCTCCTACAATTTCTGTTTGTAGATCAGCTTTTGCGAGTACAGCTGCACGTTTAGCTAAGAAAGGATCTGCTTGCACCAAAGGTGCAATTTTTTGTGCTAAAGTAGCAATTCGCTCTACTCTTGCGCTTTGTGTGCCTAATTTTGCATGAAAAGTTACGTTTAAATGATCCAACCTTGCCATTCTTTGATCAAGAGGTTTATTTAAATCAAGATCAAATTTTTGAATAGAGGGTTTTAAATTTTTGATATCGGGCAAATCATGCTGGTCTGTTTGCCAAAAATAGAGTGCATCGGAAAGACGAGCACACACAACTTTACTATTTCCCTTAGAAATTGTTTTACCTTCATCACTTGCACAAATATTAGAAACAAGAATAAAATGATGAGAAAGTTTTATTTTTTCACCTTGTTTGCGAGTTACAAAACATTTTTGATGGGTACGAATGGTTAAGCGAATAATTTCTGGGGGAATATCAAGAAAAGATTTATCAAAATCACCGATAAGAACAACAGGCCACTCAACAAGTCCTGCAACTTCTTCTAAGAGGGCACTATCTTGCACCAGTTCTAAGCCGTTTGCAAAGCAGAGATTTTGAGCATCAGCCCAAATAATGTTCTTTCGTCTTTCCGCATCTAGAATAACTTTATGGTCTTCAAGTTGAGTGATATAGTCGTCAAAGCGGCGAACTTGGAATGGTTTTCCGTTACTTAAAAAGCGATGACCGTAGGTTAGATTATTGCTTTTGAGCGAACCAATTGTAAACGGAATAACATGCGTTTCACCAATTTCTGGTCCAAAAACGCAAAGAATGTTTTGTAAAGGTCGAATCCACTTCAGTGCTCCATTTTCTGCTGAATCTTTGCCCCAACGCATAGATTTAGGCCATGGAAAATTACGAATAATATCTGGTAAAATATCGGCAATAATTTCTTCTGCATTTCGGCCTTTTTTTATGATTTTAGCGATATAAAAATCACCCTTTTTACGATCATGTGCAATGTCTGCTTCAGAAATATCACTCAGATTTGTTGCGCGTAGAAAGCCATCAATTACGTGCTGAGGTGAGTTTATACTAGGTCCTTTGCGTTCTTCATGGATGTCTTTTGAGCGTATAGAAAGACCACGGATATCTAATGTTAGTCGACGGGGTGTCGAATATTCACGAGCAGCTTTATAGGTCAAGCCTGCATTTACAAGTTGATCTGTCACACATTTTTTGAGGTTGGCAGCAGCTTTTCGTTGCATACGAGCAGGGATTTCTTCGCTGAAGAGTTCAAGAAGAAGATCAGACATTAAGCTTCTCCATTAGTGTGTATTTGTCCAGCTTCAGTGAGTAAAAAGGCTTCTCCACAGCGGCGTGCAAGATCACGAACGCGAAGAATATAACTTTGTCGTTCAGTCACAGAAATAACGCCACGTGCCTGCAAGAGATTAAAAATATGGCTGGCTTTAATACATTGATCATAGGCTGGGAAAACACACAGATGTAAACCATTTTCTTTATTTGGTTTTCCAGTTTCAAGGAGAGCAATACATTCATGCTCTGCATCAATAAAATGCCGGAGCAGCATTTTGGTATCAGAAAATTCGAAATTATAGTATGAATATTCCTGTTCTGCTTGTAAAAAAATATCTCCATAGCTTATTTGATTTTCTCCATCTAAACCATTAAAGTTAAGATCATAGACGTTATCAACACCTTGAATATACATTGCCAAACGCTCAAGCCCATAAGTGAGTTCTCCTGAGACTGGAGCGCATTCAATGCCACAAACCTGTTGAAAATAAGTAAATTGGGAAATTTCCATTCCATCACACCAGCATTCCCATCCAAGACCCCAAGCACCAAGAGTTGGACTTTCCCAATCATCTTCAACAAAACGAATATCGTGAAGTTTCATATCAAGACCGATAGCTTGTAGCGACTTAATGTAAAGCTCTTGTAAATTGGGGGGAGAAGGTTTGAGAAGCACTTGGAATTGATAATAGTGCTGTAAACGGTTCGGATTTTTACCATATCGGCCATCTGTTGGGCGTCGAGAAGGTTGGACGTAGGCTACTTTCCAAGGACGTGGACCCAGTGAGCGCAATGTTGTTGCTGGATGAAAAGTTCCAGCTCCGACTTCCATATCATAAGGTTGTAAAATTGCGCATCCATAGTGCGCCCAATAATTTTGCAAAGTTAAAATAAGTCCCTGAAAAGAACATGTAGGATTAAGATATTCAGGTAGTTTCACACTTATACTCTTTAATGTTCGATCAATAAATAACGACCAAAAGAATTTCAGCCTTCATGACTGTCTATTGTTTCATATGATTATGGTCAAGCATCATTGTTTATTGCAAGCCAAATTTCAGTTTTTCTCGGATTCTCTTGAAATTTTTCGCTTCTCCATCAATTGCATGATTCCACTGAAATATGGCTTCACGTTTACGTCCGATTTGCCAATAAGCATCACCTAAATGATCATTCAATGTTGGATCTTCAGGTTGTAACTTGACAGCAGTTTCCAATATTTGAACAGCTTTGTTGTATTGTTTAAGCTTGTAATAAGCCCACCCCAGAGAATCTAGGATATGACTATTTTGTGATTGTAGTGCAGAAGCTTTTTGCAGCATGTGAAGCGATTCTTCAAGTTTTTGATCACGATCAACTAATGAATAGCCTAAATAATTAAGGACTTGCGGTTGATTGGGGAAAAATTCAAGCGCTTTTCGCAGATCTGTTTCGGCTTTTGCCCATTGATCTAGACGTTCGAAAGCAATACCACGCTGATAAAAAAGTTTCCAATCATCTCGTTGAAAATTTTTTATCTGTGCAATAGCACGATCCAGAGTTTGGATAGCTTCTACAAATTTATTATCTTGCATATAAAAAGCAGCTAACGTTACCAAAATGGGACGATCATTGGGGAATTTCTTTCTTAACGTGTTGAGTAATTTGATAGCTTCATTGTAGTTATTATTATTTGCAAGAAGAAATGCGAGCTGAAACTGTCCATCTCTATAATAAGGGGACCCAGGTGGTAAAGCGTGGTAAAGTTTAATTGCTTGATAAGGATTATTTAATTTGGCAGAAATATGTGCGAGTTGAAATAGCATTGCGTCATTTTGAGGGTATAGGGCGAAAGATAACTGTTCCAAAATACGTGCGATACGTCCTGAGTTTTTGTGGTTAAGGGCTGTTCCAAAGTTGTACAATACTTCACCTGCCCCTTGTTGAGGTGTTCTAACCAATCTTTCTAAGGAAGCACCTTTTTCAATTTTTATTCGGATATTTTTAAGAACTTCACGGCCTGCTAACATTTGTTCACCATGCTTAATAGTTTGAAGAGCTTGATTACGCATGTTATGGCGCAATTGGAATGAAGCGTAGGCGATAATAATACGTTCATAGGTATTAGGGGCTATAAGATTTCCTTGTTTATTATTGAGTGCTTGCATAAAATATTTTTTTGCATCTTGTGGACGTTCTGCAAGATCGCTCATAAGTGCGAGATGGTAATGTATAAAAAGGTTATACCATATAGGCCCTTTAATCTTTTCAAGATTAGTTATTGCTTGAGATTTTTGTCCAGAACCAAATGTGATCCATGCACCGATAAGTTCAGGTATTGGATTATTGAGTGCAGGAGGTTCTTTTAATTGCAAAAGAAGTTGAGCATTTTTGTAGTCTTTTTTGATGAGACTTTCTACTGACAACGTCAATGAAACAAAGGGAGTTATCACATCTTTTTCTTTGAGTTTTCTAGCTTGCTGGACAGCTTCTTTGAAGATTCCTAAAGAAAGCATAGCTTCAAGGAGCTCTTTTTGTGTTTCAATGTTATCAGGTTTATAAACGAGTGCTTGTTTAAAATAATTGATGGCAAGATCTATTTTATTTTCGCGATTTGCAACTCTTCCAGCTAAATAGGCACCTGTAAATGAGGTTGTATTTATAGTGGCGTTTATTTTGCTGTAGGTGGTTGAAGGCATCAGTATGATACACGTGGTAAAGAGCGCCCAAAAGCGGGATACTGTTGCACTACACATAAAGCTAATCCTTTTCAAGATAATCAATCGGTTGTATGGTTTATAAATCATATACGATTACTTTGTTGAACAATATAGGGATTCTTGCAAATAATCAGTTTACGCGCGCAATACAAAAATCAACAGTCTCAACGAGAGCATTGTGAGCAGGGCTTTTGTTTATGTGAGCAAGAGCGTCGATTGCACGCGTTCCATAAAGACGTGCTTGTTCTATTGTATCTGTGAGGCTATCATATTTTTCTATTAAATATTGCGCGTGTGCAAAGGCTTCGTTGTTATTATTGCCGTTTTCAAGCGCTTGTTTCCAGAATGCTTTTTCTACTGTATTACTACGTGCATATGCGAGGATAACAGGCATTGTGATTTTTCCTTCTCTAAAATCATCTCCTATATTTTTTCCAAAATGTTTAGCCGAACCACCGTAGTCAAGTGCGTCATCAATCAATTGGAAGGCTACCCCTAATAATGTCCCATATTCACGCAAAGCAGAACGCTCTTTATCTCCATAACCAGCAATAACTGGTCCAACTTCAGCGGCAGCTGAAAAAAGTGCAGCTGTTTTTGCATTGATGATTTTGAGATAGTCTGAAGTACTAGTTTCAGTATTTTTTGCAGCAGAAAGTTGCATAACTTCTCCTTCAGCGATAATTGCTGCAGCTTTTGCTAGGATGGAGAGCGCTTCTATAGAACCAACGTCAACCATAATTTTAAAAGCTTGTCCCAGCAAGAAATCACCAACAAGTACACTTGCTTGATTTCCCCAAATCATTCGTGCAGTGGATTTTCCACGCCGTAAATTACTTTCATCAATCACGTCATCGTGTAACAAGGTTGCCGTATGCATAAATTCAACCGCTGTTGCAAGTTTTATATGCCCATCACTTTGATAATCAAACATATGAGCAGAAGCCAATGTGATCATTGGGCGTAATCGCTTTCCGCCTGATGAAATAAGATAGTTCAAAATTTCAGGAATCATTTCAACTTCTGATTTTGCCATAGAGAGGATTAATTGATTTACTCGCTTCATATCATGTTGAGTAAGATTGATAAGGGATTGCAGAGACATTTGATTATTTATTGTCTGGTTTGGTTTTGAGGCGACACGCAATATGTTTACTCCTAGAGTATTGCAATAGGTATATATGAATTCTATTTTTTCATTACCATAAAAGGGGTTTTGTTTTGACTCAAGCTTTTGATGCTGCTTTGAAGTACAGGTTTTGAATTAATATGTGCAAGAAATATTTTTTAAGCTTGTGTAATATTGTTTATGAGATTGTGGGAAAAATTTGAAACGGCTTTGTTTAAGCAGCAATTGATAAGAATAAAGTGCAGTTTATAAAGATAAACATTAGGCTTTCAAATGGATAAAACAACGAATCAGAATGATGACACAATTGACAGTTTTCATCGCGGGAAGTTTTACTTGGTCCAACCACGTAAATATGGCCATCGTTCTGGGATGGATGCTATGTTATTAGCCAGTTTAGTTCCCAATAATTTAAAGGGCAAGGTTGTTGATTTAGGGGCAGGTGCCGGTGCAGCAGGGTTGGCGGTTGCTTCGCGTTGTCTGAAAGTTCATGTTACATTAGTTGAACGGTCAGCTTTTATGGCATCTTATGCAGAAAAAACACTTATGCTAAAACAAAATGAAAAATTTGCTGAGCGAATTTGTTTGATAGAAGCAGATGTTACTTTGAAAGGCAGGAATCGCTTAAAAGCAGGATTGGCCGACAATTCTTTTGATTTTGCCATCATGAATCCACCTTTTAATAATTCTGCAGATTGCAAAACCCCTTATAAACAAAAATCTGAGGCACATGTTATGCCTGAAGCGATGTTTGAGCATTGGTTGCGGAGTGCTGCGGCAATTGTTAAGCCAGGCGGATACTTGGGGTTAATTGCACGTCCACAATCGCTGAATGATATTTTGCACGCTTTAAAAGGACGCTTTGGTGGTATTTGTATAATTCCTGTTCATGCACGTACAACAACGGCAGCAATTCGTATTTTATTTTATGCAAAACGAGGAAGTAGAGCAGCTCTCTCCGTATTACCGGCGTTGATTATGCATGAAGATGATGGTTATACTTTTTCACCAGGGGTTAATGCAATCAATAATGGATGTATAAGTTTGTGGGAACTTTTAAAATGATATCTTGTGTTTTCCAGTTTATTGCTTAAATTTAAAAAACTCTGCTTTTTAATGGAGAATCTAAATTTTGTGTAAAGTTTTATTTCTGGTTTTACATGTGCGGGTTGAATAGCGCTTTTGGATGTTATTGTGTTTTTCCTTTCTATTGTCTTTGCCTATTTGATTTGTTTTAATTCATAAGGAGATTTTGTTTTGATGGACGTTATCAAAAATCTTATTCCACGTCGTTTTTGTTCTAGTAAACTTGAAATTCCTGTGGTGCGCCTTCATGGAGCTATTATGGATTCAACTACATTGATGACACGGACGCTTTCATTAGGTAGATGTGCGAATCTTCTAGACAAGGCTTTTGCGTACAAAAAAGCTCCGGCTGTTGCACTTATTATTAATTCTCCTGGTGGCTCACCTGTGCAATCACGTTTTATTTTCAAGCGTATTCGTGATTTGGCAGAGGAAAAAAAGAAACAGGTTCTTGTATTTGTAGAGGATATAGCCGCGTCGGGAGGCTATATGATTGCTTGTGCGGGGGATGAGATTTTTGCTGATCCTTCTTCGATTATTGGTTCCATCGGGGTTGTTTCTACCTCCTTTGGTTTTCCTGAACTTTTGAAGAAAATTGGTGTTGAGCGGCGTGTTTACACAGCAGGAAAGAACAAGGTTACATTAGATCCATTTCAGCCTGAAAAGAAGGCAGATATTGAACATTTAAAATCTCTACAACTCGAAGTTCACCAAACTTTTATTGATTTAGTTAAAGAGCGACGTGCAGCCAAGTTATCAAATGATCCGGATATTTTTACAGGAATGTTTTGGAGTGGAAAGAAAGGTGTTGAGCTTGGCCTTGTGGATGGGTTGAATGATGTGCGCTCTGTTATTAAGGAGCGGTTCGGGGATGATACAAAGCTTCGATTAATTACACCTCCAAAAAGCCTTTTAGGACCTAAAGTTCCTTCAGGAGTTACTGCCCATACGGTTTATACAGCAGTTGACAGTGCATTGATGGCAGTACAAGAGCGTACACTTTGGCAACGTTATGGTTTGTGATTGGGATGGTGCAATTCGATAGATACTCAATAGAGTTAGTAATTTCAGCTAAAACAGTTGTTAGAAGGAAAACGCTTGAAATGATACGAGTAATTGTATTCAATTTATTGTCTGTGATAACTCCTCATGTTTATTGTTTGTGTAGGAAACGATTACAGAAGATATTCCAGGGAGGAGGAGGAGCTGAAAAGTCTAAGCGAAGCATTAAAAAAAAGAGCACATTGTTAAAGGATTTCTGGAGAGGTGAATGTTACGTTAAATGATATTGGGTGTACGAACTTCATTTAAGGGTCATGCTTATATATTTACACCCATTAAACTGAATTTAGCTTTACATGTTGTTGGGCAGCGGGCTGATGGTTATCATTTAATAGAAAGTTTGGTTTATTTTAGTCTCAGCGGTGATTGTCTAGGTTATGCGTCTTGTGAAAGTGATCGCTTTGTTTTAACAGGTCCATTTGCAAAAGGGCTTGTTTCTGATTCAAATAATTTGGTTAATCGTGCACGTGATTTGATGCGCAACACATTTCCTGGAAATGCTAAACCGGCTTTTTTTAAACTTGTTAAAACATTACCTGTTGCTTCAGGTATTGGTGGTGGTTCAGGTAATGCTGCCGGTGTTATAAACATATTACGTCAACAGTGGAGTCTTAATTGTTCTTGTGAAAAATTAGCAGAAATGAGCTTAGTTCTTGGTGCTGATGTGCCAATGTGTCTTTTTGCATTGGAATATCAGCAACCGCTTTTTGTAAAAGGAATTGGCCAAGATATTACACGCATAAGGGATGCTTGTTCTATTGCAATGGTGTTAGTGAATCATGGCCAACAGATTACAACGAAAGCTGTTTTTAAGGTTTTGGAAAAACACAATAATTCTCCTCTGAATATTGATTCAGAAGCTTTGAAGACAATTGATTCATTGGTTGAAGCTTTACAAGAAACGCGTAATGATCTTTTTACTTCTGCATTAAAAATTGCACCTCAATTGACAGAAGTATTGTCTACATTAGATGAGTGTGGCTCTCTTTTTTCACGTATGTCTGGCACGGGAGCAACTTGTTTTGGGATTTTTAAAGATCAGAAAGCAGCCCAAAAGGCAGCTCTTTTTATCAAATCGATGCATCCAAGTTGGTTTGTGAGACCTATCATAACTTTAGGAAGGATTTGACAAGTTAAGTGTAAAGAAAGATTTTATTTTATAACGATTCTATCCTATGCGATGGGGAAATTAAGCAATGGTCAGTATTTTTTATTTTCTAGATCAGATTTGCACATGCTAGGATAATATTTCAGCAGAGGAATCAGGTGGCAGTGTATAAAGACTCCATAATTGCGTTCTTTTATTTTTCTGCTTGGGCAAGAGTTTACTAGGATGTTTGGGAAACTATTTTTATTGTATGGTTTGTAGAAAAGAGGCAGGCTGTAAAAATAGGATGTAAGTTTCTTTATATTTGTGATTTATAAAAGAATGTTTAATTTACCACTTCAGCCAAATTTTTCGTGTGAATTAGATTTGCAGAAACAGGGTTTTGTTCATATAGCGGGCGTTGATGAAGTTGGGCGTGGTCCTCTCGCTGGTCCTGTAGTAACTGCAGCAGTGATTTTAGATAAAAATCGTATTCCAGATGGGTTAAATGATTCAAAAAAACTTTCTGTCAAACGACGCAATAGTCTTTATTATGAAATTTTGAAAAATGCATTAGCGGTTTCGATTGCTAGTCTTTGTGCCCGTACGATTGATCAGTCTGATATTAGAAAAGCAACTTTAGAGGCAATGTATCGTTGTATTACAGGACTAGCAGTTTCAGCACACTATGCACTGATTGATGGCCGCGACATTCCTTTCCAGTTGCCGTGTCCAGCAACTGCTTTGATTAAAGGTGATCAACGTTCGGTTTCAATAGCAGCAGCATCTGTTATTGCTAAAGTTACAAGGGACCGGATGATGGAGTGTGTGGGGCACGTTTATAAAGGTTATGATTTAGAGAAGCATGTAGGTTATGCAACGTTAGCACATCGTGCCGCTCTTGATAAATATGGGCCAATCGTGGGATTACATCGTTATAGTTTTGCACCACTAAAAGAGCACTATCAGGATGATATATGATGACAATTCTATCTCTCAATAGTGCATCAATAAAGGAGGCAGTTGCACTTCTTAAACAGGGAGGATTAGTAGCTTTACCAACAGAAACTGTCTACGGGTTAGCAGGGGATGCAACCAATGGAAAGGCTGTATCTTCTATTTTTTCTACAAAGAAGCGCCCGCAATTTAATCCTCTTATTGCTCATGTAAGCAGCATCAAGATGGCGGAACGCTACGTTGAAATTGATTTTCTTTCGCGTCGATTAATGGAGATATTTTGGCCAGGACCCTTGACATTAGTCCTACCTTTAAGGGCGCAACATAATATCCATCCTTTAACTACCTGTGGTTTGGATACATTGGCTGTCCGTTTTCCAAATAGCTGTTTTGCAGAAATTATACAATGTTTTGGTCGACCTCTTGCTGCTCCTAGTGCTAATCAATCCGGACGTCTTAGTCCTACTTCGGCTGAAGCTGTTTTGGCATCGCTAGGAGAAACTGTTCCTTTGATACTTGACGGAGGATTTTGTAAAATAGGGATTGAATCAACAATTATTAAAGTTTGTGATGAAAGTATTTATCTGTTGCGTCCCGGGGGACTGGCGGCTGAAGAGATTGAAGAGGTTGTCGGGAAATCGCTGAAAAGGATAGATCAGCAGGCTGTGATTGAAGCACCAGGTATGTTAAAATCACATTATGCGCCAAATACCATGATTCGTTTGAATGCACAAAGGGTCGAAAGTGATGAAGCACTTTTAGCGTTTGGTCGAAAACGCATTATGGGAGTTGAAAATGCTGTTGCTGTTTTAAATCTTAGTGAGGGTGGACAATTGGAAGAGGCTGCCTCCCATTTATTTCAATACATGAGGGAATTGGATTCATTCAAGGTGAAATCTATTGCAGTAGAGCCTATTCCATCATATGGGCTAGGTGAGGCTATTAATGATCGTCTTATACGTGCTGCAGCTCCAAAGGAGAAATGAAGATAGAGCAGGAGTTAATTAAGAAATTTACAAAAATTGTTGGTATTGAGCACGCTATCACAGATCAGGCTTTGATTACGCCCTATTTGCTTGAAGAACGCAAACTTTTTCATGGAAAAACACCATTACTGTTACGCCCATCTTCTACTACAGAGGTATCATCAATTATGCGGTTAGCTAGCCAAACCCGTACACCAATTGTACCTCAAGGAGGAAATACAGGTCTCGTAGGTGGTCAACAACCAGATGAGAGAGGGAACAGCGTTCTTTTATCTATGGAACGATTGAATAAGGTGAGATGTATAAATCTTGAGGATAATTTTGCTGTGGTAGAAGCTGGTGTTATTTTACAAGACTTACAGAAAAAAGCAGATGAATCAGATCGTCTTTTCCCTCTTTCTTTGGCTTCAGAAGGTTCCTGTCAGATAGGAGGAAATCTTTCATCTAATGCTGGAGGGACAGCTGTTTTAGCTTATGGCAATATGCGTGAGCTTTGTCTTGGTTTGGAAGTCGTTTTGCCTGATGGTCGTATTTTAGAGGATTTGCGTTTTGTAAAAAAAGACAATAGTGGTTATGATTTGAAAAACCTTTTTATTGGTGCCGAAGGCACTCTAGGAGTTATAACAGCAGCAGTTTTAAAGCTTTTTCCAAAACCAAGAGGGAAAGCAGTTTCTTTGGTTGGTTTATGTAACCCAACTAGAGCTCTTGAGTTTTTATCTCTTGCTCAATGTTATGGAGGGGGAATGTTGACAGGTTTTGAGCTCATGGGAAAACTCAGCTTTAAGATGGCTTTAGACTATAAGATGTGCGAGAGGTCTCCTCTTGAACATGAGCATGAATGGTATGTGTTGGTTAATATTTCATCATTACAGGGGAATGATGAGGCATTGTCGGTGCTTAGTATTATTTTGGAAGAGTCTTTAAAGAATGGTGTGATAGAAGACGCAGTTATTGCACAATCTTTAAAACAGCAAGATTTTTTTTGGCAATTGCGTGAAAGTATATCATCTGCGCAGAAATTAGAAGGAGAGTCTATTAAGCACGATATTGCAGTGCCTATTATGTCCATTCCTGATTTTATCTCTGAAGCAGCACGTATTGTTGAAGATATTGTTCCAGGTGCGCGGGTGGTTTGTTTTGGCCACATGGGTGATGGAAATTTGCACTATAATATTACACAGCCCATTGGAACTGATCCTACAGTGTTTTTGCAATTATGGTCACAAATAAATCATAGCATTCATGGTTTAGCAATGCACTATCAAGGTGCGTTTTCTGCTGAGCATGGAATTGGTCAACTTAAGCGTAAAGAACTGCGCATTTTCAAATCACCTGTTGCCTTGGATATTATGCAAGGGATTAAGAAAGTACTCGATCCTTTAGGAATTATGAATCCTGGGAAAATATTATAATTCAAGAGAAATGAAGTTTTTCATGTATTTTTGTTTAGATTTCAATAATCCCAAAAAAAACCAGTTGTTTTTTATTAAATCTTTTAATAATCCAATAGGAGAAAAGCTGTTAAAGGGTGTATATTATTAAGATAAATTGGGACACTGTATATGGCTAATCAATGCTTTAATCAGGCAAAAGCGGTGCTTGAATTTCGGTTAGATCCGTGCCATTTGCCACAGACAACGACATATTTTTCGTCAAAAACTGGTAATAAAATAATTTGTTCGTTAAGTGAACACGGTGTTTTTTTTAAAACAGACCCTCCCTCAAGCCTATCGCGTTTAATGCCATCTTATCATTTTAAAGGAATTGCGGCACGCACTATAAAAACCCATTCAGGAGAGAGAGCCGTTGCATTAGAACTGTTTCACGCAGATGAGGAAGCTTGTATTCGGCTTTTAGTTTCTAGAGATTTGAATAATGTTCTTCTTGATTGGCGATTATGGGCAGATACTTATGATCTTCCTATGCTTATGATCAATGATGATAATCGTGTTATGGTTGTAAAAGATCGTTCTAATTTACGCCAATTTTTTTGTACAACATTGCATTCTAAGCAAAAGCGTTTTTCACTTCGTTATAGCAATCCGTTGGGTTTGCGTTTGGTGATCGCGAATCGGATTGCATTATGATAATATTAATGTACATTCATTTTTTGCTATTGTTTTGCCCATGTGCATTTATTTTTCTAACGTTTTATTGATTATAAATGAAAGCTTTACTTTTTCTACGTAAGGCAATGGTAGTAAATAGTACTTTTTTCAACCTTTGGTAGACCAAAAATTAGTTTATAAAAATGGTGAGAAAATGAATTTTAAATAAGCACAAACGATAAGCTAATACACAGTTGTAATCACAATTCTATAATCAGATTCCCATTTTATCTATTTTAGAATGGATTATAAGTCACTTGTTTACATTTATAATATTTCATTTTTCAAAAGAAAATTCGATATTTTCTTCAAAATTATGAGAAATATGAAACGCTCAGTAGATTCATGCTTCATGATCCACATAGAATTATTAAGTCGTAAAAGGAATATTCAAAGGATTAACTTTTTTGTGCAATAGCACGCCATCCAATATCACGGCGAACAAAGCCTTCAGGCCAATCAATACAATCGACAGCTTCATAGGCGCGTTTTTGCGCATGCATAACGGTTTCGCCTATTGCTGTTATATTTAAAACGCGTCCTCCATTCGCAATGAGTTCTCCATTACATAATGCTGTGCCAGCTTGAAAAACTTTTACATCAGGGAAAACATTTACCTTATCAAGATTGCGGATAACAGTACCTTTTTGGGGAGAGTCTGGGTAACCTTTGGCAGCCATAACGACAGTCAAAGCAGTTTTTTCAGACCATTGAAGATTTTGTTGTTGGAGATTTCCTTGAGCTGTGGCAAAGAGAATCGGAAGGATATCATCTTTAAGACGCATCATTAAAACCTGGCATTCAGGGTCGCCGAATCGTACATTAAATTCAATTAATTTAGGTCCTTTGTGTGTTATCATCAATCCAACGAAGAGAACACCTTTAAATGGAGCTCCCATTGTATTCATGCTACGTAGAGCGGGTTCAACAATCTCTTTGAGGGTACGATTAATCATTTCTTTAGTCATGATGGGAGCTGGGGAATAAGCGCCCATGCCACCAGTATTTGCTCCAGTATCACCATCTCCCACACGTTTATGATCTTGTGCAGATCCAAAGGGAAGAACAATTTTACCATCACAAAGACAAAAGAAGCTTGCTTCTTCACCTTCAAGAAAAGATTCTACAACAATTTTTTTTTCTGCATCACCAAAGGTACCTTTGAAGCAGGCATCAACTGCGTTAAACGCTTCTTCTATAGTTGTTGCAATAACAACACCTTTACCAGCAGCTAAGCCATCGGTTTTAATGACAATGGGAACGCCTTGTTGCCGAATGTAGGCTTTGGCTTGTACAGAGTCATGAAAGCATTGATAGGGCGCTGTAGGAATGTTATTTTTACGGCACAGATTCTTTGTAAAAGCTTTTGAACTTTCTAGCTGAGCAGCTTTTTGAGTAGGTCCAAATACACAGATATTAGCGTTATGAAGAGAGTCTGTTATACCAGCAACAAGTGGTGCTTCTGGTCCAACGACCACAAGATCAATAGAATGCGTTTTACAAAAGTCAATGACGAGAGAATGGTCATCAATGTTTAAATCGATATTTTTACCAAGTTCCATTGTTGCAGGATTTCCAGGAGCACAATATAATTTTGTTAATAGTGGTGATGCTGCTATTTTCCATGCTAAAGCGTGTTCTCGTCCGCCTGAGCCGATAAGAAGGATGTTCATTGTTTGCTCCTATCATAGAAGATAATTAAATGAATTTTCTTGTCATAAGAGTGAAATGCCTCTATCGCAAGAATAAAGGTGAAATTATTTGATGAAAAAAAGTAAAAATATTGCACATATTCAATCTTGCGAAAGCCAGGGACGAGTGATGGATGCATCTTCTAAACAATGGGTGTATTATTTTCTGCCTCCTTCTTTGTGGTTTTATGCTCAATTGGCACGTTGGGACCGGCCTATCGGGTGGCAATTGTTGATGTGGCCTTGTTTTTGGTCAACAACAATGGCTTTTCTCTCTTATGAAATGCACAAATTACCTCTTTTATCAATGTTACTTCATTGGTGTTGGTATCTCTTTCTTTTCTTTTTAGGTTCTATAGCGATGCGAGGAGCAGGGTGTACTTGGAACGATCTTGTGGATCATAAAATTGATTCTCAGGTAGAGAGAACACGATCTCGTCCATTGCCTACAGGCCATGTGAGTCGGTTTCAGGCAAAGGTTTTTATATTGGTGCAATGTTTAGTTGGATTAGGCATCTTATCGCAGTTTAATAGATACAGTTTTTTTCTAGGTGTCTCGTCATTGGTAGCAGTTGCATTTTATCCTTTTATGAAACGCATAACATATTGGCCGCAATTTTTTTTAGGTATTGCATTTAATTGGGGGGCATTAATGGGGTGGGCTGTTGTGTGTGGTAGTTTGAGTTGGTCACCGATTTTACTTTATATGGGATCGATTTTATGGACTATAGGGTATGACACAATTTATGCACATCAAGATAAAGAGGATGATGCGACGGTTGGTGTACGCTCTACTGCACTTCTTTTTGGCAAAGGTACCAAGCGTGCTTTGGTATTTTTGTATAGTGGTTTTGTGGTGTTCAGCAGCATAGCATTTTATTTAGCAAAAGTCCCTTTCATTAGCTTTTTAGGGATTTTGGTGGCGAGTATTCATATGTTTATTCAAATTAAAGTCATTGATATAAATGACAGTTCACAATGTTTAAAACTTTTCAAATCGAATTCGTTTATTGGTTTTGTGGTGTTTGCTGGCTTAGTATGTGGAGCTATATGGATCATATTTCACCCTACAGTTTAACAAAGATAAGTTAAAAATAAAATTTGTATTACGTAATGCTGAATGGACATGTGTTGTTTGATATTGAAAGTGAAGGAAATGAAAATCTAAGGATGTTTTCATTGATTTTAAAATTCTTGTTCTTTGCAGTTCTCATAGTCTATCTGCATTTTGTAGTTAAGCTTTGTTATTTCAGTTTTAGAATTTTTTCTATGTAAAATTGTAATTGTGTTGAGTTTTACCTTTTTCTAGAATAGACTAACCACAGGTTTGGTAAGGATATCCGAATCAATCATTTTTACTTTAATGTAAATTGTACATTTCCAATGTATGTCATTAGGATTGAAATGTACAAGGTCATTTTGTTTTTTTATGCTCTATTAAATGTTGCTGATTACTTCACTAACAGTCAACTGAATTTAGCTCTTTGTTTTGATTAAGTCGTTAAAATATAATCTTTTTTAAAATCTTCCATAGAAGCTGCGATTCTCTAATTTAAATTCAAATCAATGATATAATCTTTAATTTTGCAAAATGTTATTTCATTATTATGAGGACAAAATTCTCATAATGATCAAAGTTTGGAGATTAGGGATAAAGTTTTTGTTTTTGCCAATTATTATAATCAACCGAATCGCGTGTAAAGAGCAAGCGGTTATGTAAACGAAACGGACGATCACACCAGAATTCAATAGAAAGGGGTTTAACACGAAATCCAGACCAATAAGGTGGACGTGGGATATGTCCAAGTGCATAACGTGTTGTATATTGGGCAATTGCTTTTTCGAGGACAAAACGGTTTTCTAGTGGTCGAGATTGTTTGGACGCCCATGCACCAATTTGGCTACCTCGTGGCCGCGATTGAAAATACGTATCTGCTTCTTGGGCACTGACTTTTTCAACAATTCCCCGAATTCTGACTTGACGGCAAAGCGATTTCCAATGAAAACCTAAGGATGCTTTCATTGATTTTAAAATTTCTTGTCCTTTTTGGCTTTCATAATTTGTGTAGAAGACAAAACCTTGAGAGCTGTAATCTTTGAGAAGAACCATACGAACATTAGGCAATCCCGTTTCATCAACTGTTGCTAATGCCATAGCATTAGGATCATTTATTTCGCTTACTGTTGCTTCTTCAAGCCATTTTGCAAAAAGTGCAAAAGGTTTTTGCATTTGCGTAAAATCATCGTCTATTTGTGTTTTATTGCTCATAGGGTTTCCATATGTCAGTGAGTATGAGTGAAAAGCTCTTTAGTTTCCTTTGCCATTAAGCAATAAAGGGTTGTTTTTTATTTCAAAAAGCCAATGTCAACACCTATACTCTTATATAATATTTAAATCATTGTTGTTTTTAGCATAGAATACAATGAGTTTTTTTAAATAAAATATCTATTTTATCTAGTATTTTAGTTTCTTTATAGACATATAAAGAAAGGACGGACTATTCTTAAAAAATAGACTGATGAAATTATGAGGGATATTGAACAACATATCAGTTGATATTTTGAAAACAAAAAGATTGAAAAGAGGACAATATGCGTGATCCCTACACGATTCTGGGTGTGGCACGTACCGCAAAACCGCAAGAGATTAAATCGGCATTTAGAAAATTAGCAAAGAAGTATCACCCAGATCATAATATGGATGATGTAAAAGCTAAAGAGAAGTTTTCTGAAATTAATCAAGCTTATGAAATTATAGGTGATAAAGACAAAAAAGCTCAATTTGACAGAGGTGAAATTGATATGGAAGGAAAACCGCTTTATCAAGCTTATGGTAGTGGTGAAAATTTTAGCAATAGCCATAATCCTTTTTCAGGAGGGGCGAAAAGTTTTGATTTTGGTTCTAGCGGTAGTGCAAGTTTTGATACGAGTGATATTTTTCGCGATTTGTTTGGCAGAAGAGGAAGCTTTTCAAATTCTGCACAATATAATCATCCTCAACAAGGAGCTAATGTTCGTGCCAATCTTTCCATCACATTGGAGCAGATGGTTGGAGCAGAAAAGGTGGAGGCTGTTTTCCCTAATGGAAAAAAATTAAAAATTAAGCTTCCATCTTATATTGAAGACGGCCAAACTATTCGTTTAAAAGGTCAGGGAGAAGAGATGCCTTTTGGTGGGCCAGCAGGAGATGCGTTGGTAACCATACAGATTCAAAAACATCCTCGTTTACGGATGGAAGGAAGAGCACTCCATCTTGATTTACCTGTTTCCCTTAAACACGCTGTTCTGGGAGCAAAAGAGGAAATTGAGACTTTGGAAGGGCGCGTGGTTTTAACTATTCCTGCTTGGTCAAGTTCTGATCGTGTTTTACGATTGAAAGGAAAAGGGTTGCGTTTAAAAAACGGTACAAGAGACGACCTTTATGTACATGTTCGTATCATGTTGCCGGAAGGGGGAGATGCTGCGTTAGAACAGTTCTTACAAATGCAAAAAGATTAATTTGTGAATTATGTTAAAGCGTAGTTTTTGTCTGATCTTAAACCAATTACTTGAAGAAAAAGTTGACCTATGCCATAGGCAGATAAATAATATTGATTTTAAGTAACAATAGGACAGTGCTGATGGCTAAGAGTAATGGTTTATTGTACGGCAAGCGTGGTTTAATTTTGGGATTAGCCAATAATCGCTCTATCGCTTGGGGGATAGCAAAAGCAGCTAGTATGGCTGGAGCAGACCTTGCTTTTACTTATCAGGGGGAGGCGATAAAAAAGCGGGTTGAACCTTTGGCTGAGGAAGTAAAAGGATTCGTTTGCGGTCATTGTGATGTCTCGGATAGCGCATCTATTGATGCGATTTTTGAAGCTATAGAGAAAAAATGGGGAAAAATTGATTTTTTAGTTCATGCTATTGGTTTTTCTGACAAGGATGAATTAAGCGGTCGTTATATTGATATTAGTGAATCGAACTTTATGATGACCATGAATATTTCTGTTTATTCCTTAACGGCTCTGGCAAAACGAGCAGAAAAATTGATGACTGATGGTGGTTCAATTTTAACATTGAGCTATTATGGTGCAGAAAAGGTTGTTCCTAATTATAATGTGATGGGTGTTGCAAAAGCAGCTCTTGAAGCGAGTGTGAAATATCTCGCAGTAGACTTAGGTCCTCAACGTATTCGTGTTAATGCTATATCTGCTGGGCCAATCAAAACGTTAGCAGCTTCTGGTATTGGTGATTTCCGTTATATTTTAAGGTGGAATGAATATAATGCTCCTCTACGTCGTACGGTGTCAATCGAAGAAGTGGGTGATTCTGCTCTTTACTTTCTTTCAGATTTGTCTCGTTCTGTTACGGGTGAAGTACATCATGTGGATTCAGGTTATAACATCATAGGTATGAAAGCTGTTGATGCACCAGACATTTCTGTCGTTAAAGAATAAAAGTTTGGTTTGCAAGGTTTTATTTGACAGTGGTGATGTGACCAAATTTAAGACGGCCGACGGTATTTTGAAATAGAGGCTGTTCGTGTACAACTCAACATATGTTGTAATTGCGTATGTTTGCCGGAGAAACGGATCATTTTTTATGTCGCATAATACATTTGGTCATTTGTTTCGTGTAACAACATGGGGTGAAAGTCATGGAGCTGCTCTTGGGTGTGTCATTGATGGTTGTCCTCCAGGGATTATTTTTACTCTTTCAGAAATTCAATTTTATCTTGATAAACGTAGACCGGGACAATCTCAATATACAACGCAGCGTAGAGAGTTAGATCAAGTAGAAATACTTTCAGGGATTATAGTTCAGGACGATGGGACTACATTGGTGACAACGGGTACGCCAATTTCTCTGTTGATTCAGAATACGGATCAACGTTCTAAGGATTATGGCTCAATTTCTCATCAATATCGTCCTGGTCATGCAGATTATACTTATGATGTTAAATATGGGATCCGTGATTTTCGTGGGGGTGGGCGTGCTTCAGCACGTGAGACGGCTGCTCGTGTTGCTGCGGGAGCTATTGCTCGTAAAATTGTTCCTGATTTGCTTGTGCGGGGAGCTGTGATAGCAATTGGTCCTCACACTATTAATCGCAATCGTTGGAATTGGGCAGAGATTAATAACAATCCTTTTTTTACGCCTGATGCAGAGATGGTACAAGTTTTTAGTGATTATATCGATAAAGTTCGTAAAGATGGTTCATCTGTTGGTGCTGTTGTTGAGATTGTTGCAGAAAATGTTCCGGCAGGTTTGGGTGCACCTATTTATGCAAAACTTGATCAAGACATTGCATCATTACTCATGTCGATTAATGCAGTGAAGGGTGTCGAAATAGGTGATGGTTTTGCAGCGGCTCACTTGAGGGGAGAAGAAAATGCAGATGAAATGCGGATGGGAAGTGATGGAAAACCACTCTTTCTGTCCAATCACGCGGGCGGAGTTTTAGGTGGAATATCAAGTGGGCAACCAATCATTGCACGTTTTGCTGTGAAGCCTACTTCATCAATTTTAATGTCTCGTCGTTCAATAGATATTGATGGTAATGATGTAAACGTTGTAACGAAGGGACGTCATGATCCCTGTGTTGGGATTCGCGCTGTTCCTATTGGTGAAGCGATGGTTGCTTGTGCTATTGCTGATCATTATCTAAGGCATCGCGGTCAGGTTGGGTGATTCGAAAGGTGAATAATGGCGTATGATGAAAAAAAAATTGTTTCTGCACTTCGAGCTTTTGAACGCGGTGAAATTGTTGTGGTTACCGATGATAACGACCGTGAAAATGAAGGTGATTTAACTATTGCTGCAGCTCATTGTACAGAAGAAAAGATGGCATTTATCATTCGTCATACAACAGGTATTGTTTGTGCTCCTATGCCAAAAGAAGAAGCGCAACGGTTTAATCTTGTTCCTATGGTATCAGATAATAACTCTGTGCATCGTACCCAATTTACTGTTACTGTTGATTTTAAACATGGCATAACAACGGGAATTTCAGCCTATGACCGAACTTTAGCAGTGCGTAATCTTGCTAATTCCAATGCTGGTCCGAATGATTTTGTACGTCCCGGTCATATTTTTCCTTTGATTGCGCATGAGGGAGGGGTCTTTATGCGTTCAGGTCATACGGAGGCAGCTGTTGATTTATGTAAATTAACTGGTTTGCCGCCAGTTGGTGTTATTGGTGAGCTGGTCAATGATGATGGGAGTATTAAACACGGAGATGAAATTACAAAGTTTGCACAAGATAATCGATTGCATATAATAACGGTTGCAGATTTGATTGCTTATCGGCAACGTAAGGAAATATTGATCAAGCATGTTGGAGAAATGCATATTCAAACATCAATAGGATCGGCCATTGTTCAAAGTTATCAACTTCCTTGGGAAACCATTCAACATGTTGCAATCATTTTTGGTGATATCTGTAATGGTAAAAATATTCCTATATATTTGCATCGTGAAAACATTTTGAACGATATTTTTGGTCAATCAGATATTACAACTATCATACAGCGTATGATGGAAAAAGAAAAACGTGGTGTTTTTGTTTATTTGCGTAAAGGATCTGTTGGTGTACTATCATCTGTTGGTATGCAGGGGATGGGGAGAGAAAATTCAGAAAACCATATGCAGGCAATTGAACGCGAAGAAGAATGGCACCAAATTGGTTTAGGGTCACAGATTTTGAGACATTTAGGAATTAGCTCTGTTATTATTTATGCTCCTAAAGAGTATCATTATAAAGATTTAGAAAGTTTTGGAATTCGTATATCCAGAACAGATATTTTGTGAGGATTACATGAAACAAGAAATAGAAAAGGGAGATATTACAGCATTAAGTTTTGAAGAAGCGCTTAAGCAACTTGAAGTGATTGTTGAAAATTTAGAACGTGGGGATATTCCTTTAGAACAGTCAATTGATATTTATGAGCGTGGTGAATCTCTTAAAAAATATTGTGAGAAGCTTTTGAAAGCGGCTGAAGCTAAAGTTGAGAAAATTCAGCTTTCAGAGGGAGGTTCTCCAGAAAGTGTAAAGCCGCTTGATTCTGAATAATATTGAGTAATTTAGAATATTTATTGCAGAGCAGGAGATGCTAGTAATTTAGTTTAAGGGAATGCGTTTTATCGGTTTTTTTAATGAAATAAATAAGTAAATGGGAAAAACTATACATCGCACCAATAGAAGACGTTTTCCAGTAAAAATATATAAAGCTGTAAACGGAAGAAGGGAGGAAGTATATTCTTACCATTTCGTTCTCCTGATGAGATAATATTTAAGGAGTTTTTTTTGTCTCAGGTGTTGACGCCATTACTTGATCGTATTTTTTTACCACATGATTTGCGGGCATTGCCTGAATCTGATTTGGTAAGGTTAGCTGCTGAGTTGCGAACAGAAACAATTGATGCAGTTTCCGTAACAGGTGGTCATCTTGGTGCTGGGCTTGGTGTTGTTGAGCTCACTGTTGCGTTGCATTATGTTTTTAATACACCTGAGGATAGGATTATTTGGGATGTTGGTCACCAAGCTTACCCACATAAAATTTTAACGGGGCGTAGAGATCAAATACGCACATTGCGTCAAGAAGGCGGTTTATCAGGTTTTACGAAGCGTTCAGAAAGTGTGTATGATCCATTTGGTGCGGGTCATTCTTCTACTTCTATTTCAGCTGGTCTTGGCATGGCAGTGGCAAGTGCTTTGAAACAGGAGGAAAGGCGGAACATCATTGCTGTAATTGGTGATGGTGCTATGTCTGCTGGTATGGCTTATGAAGCGATGAATAATGCTGGTGCTTTAGATGCACGTTTGATTATTGTTCTTAATGATAACGATATGTCTATTGCCCCACCTACAGGTGCTATGAGTGCACATCTTGCACGATTGGTTTCTCGACCCGCTTACCGTAGTTTGCGCGAAAGGGTAAAGGTACTAAGCAAAAAATTGCCCAAGTTTTTTTTAGAGAAAGCACGTCGTTCAGAGGAATTTGCACGTGGTCTTTTGGTTGGAGGAACCTTGTTTGAAGAGCTTGGTTTTTACTATGTTGGACCCATAGATGGCCATAACTTAAGACATTTATTGCCTGTTTTAAAAAATGTTCGTGAATATCCAAGTGGCCCCGTTTTGGTACATGTAGTTACACATAAGGGCAAGGGATATGCACCTGCGGAAGCATCCTCTGATAAATATCATGGTGTTAATCGTTTTGATATTATAACAGGTCAACAGGTTAAAGCGCCAAGCAATGCTCTTCCCTACACTAAGGTATTTTCTAAGGCTTTAATAGAAGAAGCTGTGCATGATGATAAGATTGTCAGTATAACGGCCGCAATGCCTACAGGGACAGGCCTTGATGCTTTCGCTGAAAAATTTCCTGAAAGAATGTTTGATGTTGGTATAGCGGAGCAACATGCAGTAACTTTTGCTGCTGGCATTGCTTGTGAAGGATATAAGCCTTTTGTTGCAATTTATTCTACTTTTTTACAGCGCGCTTATGATCAGATTATTCATGATGTATCGATTCAGAGATTACCTGTGCGTTTTGCGATTGATCGAGCAGGCTTTGTAGGTGCAGATGGTGCGACGCATGCTGGCAGTTTTGATATTGTTTTTTTGTCTACTCTTCCTGAATTTGTTGTTATGGCACCTTCTGATGAAGTCGAACTGATGCATATGGTACGTACTGCTGCAGCTTATGATCAGGGACCGGTTTCTTTTCGTTATCCGCGTGGTGAAGGTGTTGGCATGGATTTACCGCAGCGTGGTGAGTTATTAGAGATTGGAAAAGGACGTATTTTGCGTGAGGGAAACAGAATCGCTTTGGTTTGTTTTGGAACGCGGATGTCAGAAGTGTTGGTGGCGGCTGATGCATTGGGAGCAGAAGGATTGTCTACGACGGTTGTAGATGCACGGTTTGCGAAGCCTTTGGATAAGGATTTGATGCGTCGTTTAGCACGTGAGCATGAAGTATTAATAACAATTGAAGAAGGCGCAATAGGCGGATTTGGTGCGCACTTATTACAATTTTTAGCACAAGAAGGGCTTTTAGAACATGGTTTGAAAGTTCGCACATTAAAATTTCCTGATGAATATTTAAATCATGGTCTACCAGAGAAAGTTCTTTCACGTATAGGGCTTGATGCTGTTGGCATTGTCAATA
This sequence comes from Bartonella alsatica, assembly GCF_013388295.1. Classification (NCBI taxonomy): domain Bacteria; kingdom Pseudomonadati; phylum Pseudomonadota; class Alphaproteobacteria; order Hyphomicrobiales; family Bartonellaceae; genus Bartonella; species Bartonella alsatica. The sequence goes on from NZ_CP058235.1 coordinate 1,375,177, forward strand.
CGGTTTTTACTGCTTTAGGACGCAAGATTAGAACAGTACAGAAAATTCGAGTATGAGATGGCCATAAAAAAAAGGCTTGATGTTCTTTTAGTTGAGAAAAACTTTTTTACAACTCGCTCACGAGCACGTGATGCTATTATGCGTCAAACCATTAAAGTTAATGGCAAAATAATTTTAAAGGCTGGACAAATCATTTTTGATGATGCAGAAATTGTAGTTTGTGATCCAGCACAGAATTATGTTTCACGTGCAGCGTTAAAATTGATCAGTGCACTTGATGCATTTCCGATTGTAACGAATAAAGTGACTGCTATTGATATCGGTGCATCGACAGGTGGTTTTACACAAGTTCTCTTAGAACGTGGTGTGGCTCATGTTATTGCTGTTGATGTTGGTCATAATCAATTGGATGCGCGTTTATCTGACAACAGTGCGATAACCTTATTAGAAGGCTTAAATGTTAGAGATTTAAAACAGGAACATTTAGGCGGGCGGAAAATTGACCTTATTGTCTTAGATGTCAGCTTTATTTCTCTTAAACTTGCATTACCTCCTATTTTGTCTTTAGCTAAAAAGGGAGCACAGGCCGTTTTATTGATAAAACCTCAATTTGAGGTTGGCCGTCAACAACTTGGTAAGGGGGGGATAATAAAAGATCCAGCAATAGCTAAAGAAACTGCTGAACGACTTTTTTATTGGCTGAACACGCAAAAAGGATGGAGTGCAAAAGGTTTGCTTCCCTCACCTATTGCAGGTGGTGATGGTAATTTGGAATATTTGTTATTCGGAGAAAAGCAAGAGTGAATGATAACGTCATAATCGACCATATTGGAGCAAATGGTCATGGTGTCATCAAAACATTGCATGGCTTGGTTTATGTTCCTTTTACTTTACCAGGAGAATGTGCCGAAATCGCCGTTCATAGAAAATACGCTACACTCGTAGCATTAAAGAAAAAATCCCCAGAACGCATTCAGCCTCTTTGCCAGCATTTTGGAGAATGTGGCGGATGTACACTTCAGCATTGGCGTGCCGATGCTTATCGCGTGTGGAAGAGACAACTGGTTGTTGATGCGCTGAAAGAATGTGGTCTTGATGTTGTTGTTTCGCCTTTAATCAGGTGTAAACCCTATAGCCGTCGACGAATTACTCTAACAGCATCTATAACACCACAAGGCTATAGAATAGGTTTTAATCGTCATCTTTCTCATGAAATTGTAGCTCTTGAGGAATGTCCAGTGAGCTGTCCAGAAATTATATCTAAATTAGATGATATTAGGAAATTGTGCGCTTTTCTGAGCAATTATGCCAAACGATTTCACATTACGATAACATACGTTGCAAATGGTTTAGATGTCGCTGTAAGCGGTTGTATTATACGCCATGAGCCTATTCGTCAGAAAATAGTTCATATGGCGCTTGCATGTGGAATTACACGTTTATCTGTTGAAGGTGAAGTTTTGGTTGAACGAGAAAAGCCATTGATTTACTTCGGGGATGTTTGTGTTGAATTTCCCACTGGAGGTTTTCTCCAAGCAACTTTTGAAGCAGAAAATATCATGGGCAAAATTATTTTGACTCATTTAAGAAAAGCAAAGAATGCTCTTGATTTGTTTTCAGGAATAGGAACATTTACCTTACGTATGGCTAAAAAGATGAATGTTCATGCGGTAGAGAATGATGGTGCGGCGTTAGCGAATTTAGATTTAGCAGCACGTTTTGCGACTGGTTTAAAAACAGTAACTTGTGAAAAACGGGATCTTTTCCGTCGTCCACTTTCTGTGAAGGAACTTGAGTGTTTTGAATGTGTTGTTTTTGATCCGCCACGTGCTGGTGCCGAAGAACAAGTACGTGAATTGGCTAAGACAACAATACCCCGTATAGTTTCAATTTCATGTAATCCTATTACATTTGCTCGTGATTTATCTCTACTTGTTGCAGGTGGCTATACAGTAGAACAAATCATACCGATTGATCAGTTTTTATGGTCACCACATGTTGAAATTATCGCATTTTTAAGTAAGCGCAAAGCAAAAGCGAGCTGGAAACTCTAGCCGAAATTGAAAATTTTTCAAATTCCGTTGAGAATTTTTTAGTTAAATTAAATTGGTATATTTCACGAAAGTGCTGTTCCACCAATTGTCATATTATTAATTCGCAAATGAGGTTGTCCGACGCCAACAGGAACATTTTGTCCGGCTTTTCCACACATACCGACACCATTATCAAGTTTGCTATCATTACCAATCATTGTGATACGTTTCATAGCATCTGGCCCGTTTCCAATAAGAGTTGCCCCTTTGATTGGTGTTATAATTTTGCCATTTTCTACTCGATAGGCTTCAGTACATTCAAAAACAAATTTCCCAGAAGTAATATCAACTTGTCCTCCACCAAATGAAACAGCATAGATACCATTTTTTAGTGAAAAGAGAATTTCTTCAGGCGTTTTATCTCCTCCTAGCATTATCGTATTTGTCATCCTTGGCATTGGTACATGTGCATAGGATTCACGGCGTCCATTTCCAGTTGGATTAACACCCATAAGCCGAGCATTGAGTCTATCTTGCATAAAGCCAACGAGTTTGCCATCTTCAATAAGAATATTATACCCTGAAGGGGTTCCTTCATCATCAACAGTGAGTGAACCACGGCACTGAGGAATTGTACCATCATCAACAATTGTAACACCTTTTGCGGCAACTTGTTGACCAAAAAGTTCAGAAAACACAGAGGTTTTTTTACGATTAAAGTCTCCTTCCAGACCATGGCCTACAGCTTCATGAAGCATAACACCAGGCCATCCATTAGCTAAGACCACATCAAATGTTCCTGCAGGTGCTGCTTCTGCCTCTAAGTTTATGAGAGCCATACGCAAAGCTTCATCAGCAGCTTTTTTCCAATTTTCTTCACTGATGAATTGGCTAAATGCTTGTCGTCCACCACATCCGTAGAAGCCATTTTCACGCCGATTACCTTCAGCAGCAACCACAGATATAGAAAGTCGTACAAGAGGACGTATATCACGAACCAGATATCCGTCTGCCCGTAAAATTTCAACATGCTGTAGTGAACCAGAGAGAGAAACAGTAACTTGATGCAATTTATCATTTTTTGCCCGTAAATAGGCATCAATTTTTTGCAAGAGTGCACTTTTTTCTTCAAATGACGGGTCATCAAGAGGGTTATGTGGTTGATAAAGCCTTTTGTTTGTTTTTTGAGGTGCTGCGCTATAAGGCCCTGAATGATTATTATATATAACGGTTTTCGCTGCTTCACTAGCGCGTTTGAGCGCTGCAGCCGATAATTCACTAGAATGCGCATATCCAGTAGCTTCACCAGAAACAACGCGTAGACCAAATCCCATATTTTGATGAAATGAACCATTTTTAAGTTGTCCATTATCAAATAAAAGGGCTTCACTTTCTGTATATTCGAGGTAAAGTTCACCATCATCAGCATTGCGAAGAGATTCTTGTACAAGTGATTGCACTTTAGAAGAAGAAATATCGAAATAGTCAATTAGAGATTTCATAGTGGCTATCCTATTTTATTATGTTTGCAAGATTTCTACTTGTTTTGTGCGAAAAGCTAACAAACGAACTCTGAGATGCTTTGATTGGTGAAGGCATAATCATATTATGTTGGTAAAGTTGCATAGGCATCACTAAGTCCCTGGAGATCAATAAGGCCTCCAATTCCTTGCTCGGGAGTTGTGAAGATGAAATAGGTTGCTCTTTTACCTTTTAAAAACAGTTGTAGTATATCTTCTTTAAGAAGAGCTTCAGCAACACAATTATCACCAAGACAGCGACGATATTCCATTTTTCCCATATCTTTATCATCAATTTTTAGTCCAACACCAAAACGTAATTCAACACGAATCGGAACGAAAACGCGCATCAAAGCCCCTTGATTTTTAGGGAGTTTATAAAACGTAACACGAAAGGTAATGTCATGGCGATTTTGTGTGTGTATGTTTTGTACAACTTCACATTGTATATTAGGCGTACCTGGTGGTAAAGAACAGACTTTTGTCCATGCTCCATAGGTTTGTGGGGCAGGGACATTTTGTGTATTAAACGTTTGTGCATTCGCGTAGTTGATAGAAATATTATAAAGTGTGTAAATAATAACACCAGAAAAAAAAGTTTTTTTTAGCAATTTATAAAGTATCACAGAAAGCCCTAATCCAATTACTGCTACACTATTATGCATAGAGTTACATAAAAAATAAATTTTCGAACTGAATATAACACAAAACTAGTATCTACCAAAACATATTAGTCTATATACACGAAAGAAAAGAAAGATTAAAAAAAACAGTAGCTTGTAAAAGAAAAATCTTTTAACATTGTTTTATAATGTTTGCGGGAACAGGTTTTATTTTTATGATACATTTTTAAATGGATGTAAGAAAAAATGTATTTTTATTGCAAATGCTTCTATCTGTTTCTAATAAATATGTATAAAAGAGATATCCTATATAAAAGTACTCATATTATTTAGCTATTCGTATATGCTAGACAATATTTGTTTGTTTGTGTGTGACAGAGATGGAAGAGGTCTTTAAAAAGAATGTCTGTTTCAGAAGAATTACCAACTGACAATGGTAAATTGCTCTCACCAAAATCGAGTATTTATGATTATATTACGTTATTGAAACCACGGGTTATGTCACTTGTTGTGTTTACAGCTCTAGTTGGATTGCTCGTATCACCTGTCTCTATAAATCCGTTTTATGGTTTTTTGGCGATCTTGTGTATTGCTGGGGGCGGAGGGGGTGCGGGGGCACTTAATATGTGGTATGATGCTGACATTGATGCAGTGATGGAACGTACCAAAAAACGCCCCATTCCTAATGGTAAAATAAGTGCCAAGAAGGCGTTTCTTTTTGGTATAGTTCTTTCTACACTTTCGGTATTAATTATGGGGGGGAGCACTAATTGGTTTGCAGCACTTCTTCTTGCATTTACAATCTTCTTTTATATTGTTGTCTATACAATTTGGTTAAAGCGTATAACGCCCCAAAATATCGTTATTGGTGGTGCAGCTGGAGCTTTCCCACCTATGATTGGATGGGCTGCAGCAACGGGTACAGTGAATATTGAGAGCTTTTTATTATTTTTAATCATTTTTATGTGGACTCCACCACATTTTTGGTCTCTTTCCTTGTTTTCAGCTCTTGATTATGAAACAGCAGGTATTCCTATGATGCCTAATGTAAGAGGTGAGCGTTCAACAAAAGCACAGATTTTATTTTATACTATTCTTATGGCAATATGCGCTTCTGGACCTTTTATTACTGGTTTCGCAGGAGTTTCCTATGGTATTTTCTCGACAATTTTGAGTATTATCTTTATTTATTTTGCTTATCGTTTATGGAAATCCGATACGTATGACGCAACTATTTTGATGGCAAAAAAAACGTTTTTCTTTTCATTATTTTATTTAGCTACTATATTCGGAGTTCTTTTAATTGAATCTCTAGTTTGGAGTTTTGTAATTTCTTAAGTTTGATGCAGTCAGGTAGCAAAAATTAGTATTAATAAGATACAATAATAATTTAAGAAACGTTGGAATGCTGTTTCATATAGTTATATAGAAGGTAATGTCTCGGAATTTTTTGTCCTGCCTATCTACTGTATTGTCTACGTAATGTATAGCAATAGTATGTTAAGATATGTAATAAAAGCTATAGATATTAGGGATAATTTATGTCTGTACTTCCTCCTTTAACAATGCGTCTTTGTACTCCGCGTGGGTTTTGTGCAGGGGTTGATCGCGCTATTCAAATTGTCCTTCTTGCATTAAAAAAATATGGGGCTCCAATCTATGTTCGTCATGAGATTGTGCACAATCGTTATGTAGTTGAGGGATTGCAGCAGCGTGGGGCTGTTTTTGTTGAAGAACTAGATGAGATCCCAGAGGAAGGCCGTAGCCAACCTGTGGTGTTTTCTGCCCATGGGGTGCCAAAAACCGTACAAGAAGAGGCCCGTCAATATAATTTGTTTTATCTTGATGCCACATGTCCATTGGTTTCTAAGGTTCATAAACAGGCGATACGGCATCAGCGGCATGGCCGTCATGTTATATTGATTGGTCATTCTGGCCATCCTGAGGTGATAGGAACGATGGGACAACTTGAAAAAGGGGCTGTTACGTTAATTGAGACGGTAAAGGATGCTTTATGTTATCAACCAGATGATCCACAAAAATTGGGTTTTGTCACGCAAACAACACTTTCTGTTGAAGATACAGCGGAAATTCTTGACGTCTTGCAACGACGTTTTCCTATGTTGGAACCACCTGCTGCTGAATCAATTTGCTATGCTACCACGAATCGGCAAGAAGCTGTTAAAATGGCAGCATTAGGAAGTGATTTATTTTTAATTGTTGGTGCACCAAATTCTTCTAATTCACAGCGTTTAGTAGAGGTTGCTGAGAAATTTGGTGCGCGGCAGGCTCTTTTAGTGCAAAGTGTTAACGAAATTAATTTTGATCATCTTGGATCTCTTTCCGTCGTAAGTCTTTCAGCAGGAGCTTCTGCTCCTGAAATTATTGTTGATGAAATTATTTCAGCTTTTTGTAAGCGTTATGTCGTTAAAATAGAATTAACTGGAACTGCAGTAGAAACGGAAACATTTTTAGTTAATCGCGAATTGCGTGATGTCATTTTAATCCCTCAAGATATGGCTTTTGTTAATGGTCGAGCTGAAACGCTAAAAAACGAAAAACAAGATATATAAATGTCTACAACGAAAGCAGACTAATGGCGGTTTATACAAATATTCATCCAAATGATTTGAAAATATTTTTGACATGTTATTCAATAGGTTCACTTCTATCCTATCAAGGTATAACGGAGGGTACCGAAAATTCTAATTTTATACTATATACAACAAAAGGAAGATTTATTTTGACGCTTTATGAGAAGCGTGTTTTAAGAGACGATTTGCCTTTTTTTTGTAGCCTTATGCAACATCTAGGGCAGCGTGGAATTCTTTGTCCTCAACCAGTAATTCAAAATGATGGAACGATGATCGGTGAATTAGCAGGGCGTCCTGCTGCTATTATTACTTTTCTTGAAGGGAAGTTGGTCCATCATCCTCATGTATATCATTGCTGTGAAGTGGGTAATAGTTTAGCACAACTGCATTTAGCAGGACAGGACTTTTCGCTTCGTCGTAGGAATACTCTTTCTCTCGTAGATTGGAAACCGTTGTGGGAACACTGCCAAATGAGAAAAAATCCATTGTTGGAAGAATTTGGGCCAAAAATTGATACGGAATTGACTTTTTTAGAAGAAAATTGGCCATCTAATTTGCCAACAGGCATTATTCATGCTGATTTATTTAATGATAATGTATTTTTTTTAAACCATCGTCTTTCTGGTATTATAGATTTCTATTTTGCTTGTAATGATTTTTATGCTTATGATTTAGCTATCTGCTTGAATGCATGGTGTTTTGAAAATCATTATTCCTATAATTTGAGCAAAGCACGTGGGCTATTAGAAAGTTATCAAAAAATAAGGCCTTTGATGTCTTTAGAAGTGGACGCAATTATTTTGTTGACACGTGGAGCAGCTTTGCGTTTTTTACTCACACGCCTTTATGATTGGTTTAATATACCGCCCGGTAGTTTTGTAGTTAAGAAAGATCCGTGGGAATATTGGCACAAGCTTTGTTTTTTCAGTAATGTAGGTTCACTGAGTGAATTAGGTTTTTGAATTTTATGTTAAATCAACAGAAAAACGTAGAAATTTATACAGATGGTGCTTGCTCAGGTAATCCTGGAGTAGGAGGCTGGGGAGCAATTTTACGCTGGAATGATCATGAACGGGAGCTTTATGGTGGAGAAGTGCAAACAACCAACAATCAAATGGAACTGATGGCAGCGATTTGTGCATTGAAAGCACTTAAAGAATCTTGTTATGTTGATCTTTATACGGACTCAGTTTATGTGCGCAACGGTATATCTGTATGGCTTGAAGGATGGAAGAAGAATAATTGGCGTACTGTATCAAAAAAAACTGTTAAAAATAGAGAGTTATGGCAAGTGCTTGAGGATGTTTGTTCTCGTCATACTGTCAGGTGGCACTGGGTAAAAGGCCATGCTGGCCATCCAGATAATGAACGTGCAGACGCGCTTGCACGTAAAGCAATTACCGAATATCGAGAAAATGGATACTTTTTGGCATAATCATTATCTAGGAAAGCTTTCTCTTTTATCACGGAATAACAGTAGGATTTGATTGCGTCTGGAGTGTAAATGTTCCACTTAAGGCACGATCTTTAAAGGAAATTGTATAAAAAATTTTTTGGTTTGTTTCCTCTGGTATGAAATAGATGGGGGCGCTAAAAAGTGTATACTCACCGTTATCACTTATTTTTTTTGCTGGTCCAATTTGCATTTCTCCTCCATCTAAAAAGAGAGAGGTCGGTATAATTTTATTGTTATTTTGTATTTTGATGAAGAGGGTATTTTTATCTTTTTCAGTGCTTATTTTGAATGTATGATCGGTTGTGCGGGGTAAAGCATTTTGAGCCTTCTTTAGCAATGATGAAGGGAGGCGTTTGTTCTTTTGAATGGTTGAAGAAAAATTGAAGTTAACAGTAAATGGAAGACAAATTTTATTACATAATCCAAGAGTTAAAGAACCAGTTAAATTGCTGTTAGCATCGGAGATGGTAAAAGGCAATAAAACTTTATTTTTATAACCTATTGACCAGTCATTTTCTGTTTCATAAAGTTGTGGTGTAGGATAAAATATTTCATAAGAAACTTTTTGCTTGAAATTAAAAAATGGTGCCATACCTGAATTGCCTGGATTACGCCAGTAGGTTTTCCATCCAGGTTTAAGCATAACTTCAATAATACCGTTTCTGATTCCAGAAAAGGATGGGTGGGTGATAGCTAATCTAATGCGGCCACCATCTGATTCATACCAGGGTGTTGCAAAAAGATATGATTTTTGTTCTGTTTGAGCGCTTACAGAGAAGTTAAGTAATCCTAAAACTGCGAATATTAATTTTATAGTAATTAAAAGCTTTTTATGAAAGAAAATTGAAATACTTTGTAAATTTATAAATATTTGAATTTTTTTCATTGGAGCTTTATTTTCTTGTTGTATGAATTGAATTGAGTTTTAACATGTAAATTATGGAGAGTAACAGATTGATGAAGCAGTGTAATGGCTTTTTAGGTGGACAGTTGCTTATAGCAATGCCTGGAATGAATGACAAACGCTTTATTCGTTCTGTTATTTATGTTTGTGCACATTCTGATGCTGGTGCTATGGGGATTATTCTTAATCAATTACACCATATTGATTTTCCTGAGCTTTTGCTACATCTTGGGGTAATAGACAGTGCTCAAAAAAAGCATCTTTCTGAACCGATAAAAAATTTTCCCGTACGCTATGGTGGCCCTGTTGATCCTTCCCGTGGTTTTGTGCTTCATTCGGATGATTATACTTGTGAAGAAACTGTTCTTGTTGCAGATAAGATATGCTTTACTGCGACTATTGATATATTAAAAGCGATCAGTTGCGAAAAAGGCCCTCAACATGCGTTAGTAGCATTAGGTTATGCTGGTTGGAAAGCGGGACAGCTTGAAGCAGAAATTTCTAGAAATGGTTGGTTAATCAGCTCTACATCGCCTAATTTTCTTTTTGAAAACAATTTAAATTGCAAGTATAATGAAAGTTTGATTCGCATGGGAATTAATCCGACTTGTCTTGTTTCTGAAATGGGTCATGCGTAGAGGGTTTTACTATTTCACGAGTTTTGTATTAAACTGTATCCTACTCATCTATGTTTTGATTTTATAAGAGAAATGATTTTGAATGAGAGTAATTAATTCTTCGATAGCAATAGGCTTAGTGACAAGTGTGCTTTGAACATATTTACAGCCTTCTTGGCGTAGGAAGATCGCTTCTTTTTCATTTTCAACACCTTCTGCGATGATTTGCAAGTTAAGATCAGTTGCTATATTAATAATGGATTTGAGAACAAGTTTTTTCTTAGGTGAATCGATAGAGATAAGTGAACGGTCCAATTTAACCATATCAAATGGATAACGGACGAGATAGGCAAGTGATGAATAACCTGTTCCAAAATTATCCAATGCGAGATTCATTCCTAGAGCTTTAATTTGTTCAAGAAAGTGCGCCGATTGTTCAGGATTTTTTCTTAAGACAAACTCAGATATTTCTATCATCAAGCCTCCTTTATTGAGTGGGTGACGGAGCAAAGCGGAGCGCAATTGACTTATAAAGCGAGGATGAACCATTTCCGTGCTTGGTAAATTGATTGAAATAAAAAAAGATTGTTGAAAGAATTTGTCTTGTATATTTGTAAGATCAATAACAGCATTATCGATAATAAATTGTGCCAAATCCATAACGATTTGTTCGTTTTCTACGATCTTGATAAAATCAGAGACATTTAAATTTCCATAATTTGGAGAATGCCATTCTACAATTGTTTCAAAACCAATAATGAGTCCATCAGATAAATTGAGAATAGGATGATAGAGGATTTTTATTTCATTACGTTTTATAGCATGATGAATATCTTGCACCATGGCGTTATGTTCGAGGCCTAACGTGCGAAAATTAGGACGAAAAGGTTCAATATGGTTACCCCCCATTTGTTTTGCACGGATCATCGCTAATTCACTATCATTTAAGATATCTTTGGCAGTCGATCTACTTTCATTCCACGTGACCAGTCCAATGGATGTTGAAAGCGTTATTTTTTTTTCTGTAAGTGAAATGGGGGCTGAGATTGTTTTATGTAGATGATCTGCAAATGCTGCAATTTTTTGTGGTTCGGTTTCGCTGAGTAAAATGATTGCAAAACGATCTGCGGAAAGACGTGACAAAGTATCTTGAAAGTTAATAAGACGACTCAAACGGCGCGCTATAATGAGCAGTACAGTATCACCGACAGCTATTCCTAATTTGCGATTAATTTGACGGAAATTGTCAAAGTCAATCATAAAGACGGTTGGTCTAATTTTGATATTTGCTTTAGCTAAAGAGGTATAGTTTTGTAGCCTGTCGAAAAAAATTTGTTGGTTAGGCAGTCCCGTTAAGCTGTCGTAAATTGCATCATGCAATAAGCGTTCTTCGGCTTTTTTATGGTTAGTAATATTGACAATGGTCCCAATGACACGCGTAATTTTTCCATCTTTTTGCATAGCTGGACGTGCACGGAGAGAAAACCAATGATAATAGCCACCACCGAAAGAAAGTCGAAAAATTTGATCAATGCGTCCCTTTTTATTTTTAAGAATAATATCTAATATAGCCTGAAAACGCTCACGGTCATCATGGTGTAAAGCTGAAATCCAGTTGCGCATAGTTCCATTAAGTTTGTGGGTGCCAGAACCAAAGAGGGTTGCCATGTCTGGGTGAACAATAATACGATCACGTTCAACATTCCAATCCCAGATAATATTTCCAGCTCCTTTTGCCGCCAACACTTGTTGTTCGAGGTCCGAAAATATTCCTTCATGGAAAGCATCATTGGAAAAAGTTTGTTGCATGACAGTAAAGCTAATGAGAAGAACAATGAGTACTAATCCCCCTGCTAAAGCCGGTTGTATAATATCATTATCTAAATGACCCGCTATGCAAGCATAAGCTCCAAAGCACCAAAAACTAATAAGCAACCATGTTGGAATAAGCATGATTGCACGGTCATAGTTTCTGATCGAAAAATAGCTAATTAAAAGTACACCAATTGCAGCGGTGAGTCCAAATGACAAACGAGCAATTCCAGCTGCTCTGGTTGGATCATAAATAGCAAATGCTCCCAAACCACAAAGAGCTATAGTCCACGCAATTGCACCATAACTGAAATGATAGTGCCAGCGATTAAGACATAGATAAGTGAAGAGAAAAATGAAAAGTGTAGCAGCCAGACCTACTTCTGTTCCAGCACGCCAAATCGGTTGCGTTGTAAATGTAACTGCAAAAAATTTATTTAGAAAGTTGAAGTCGATGCCAATATAAAAAAGAACCGCCCAAGCAATAGCAGCTGTTGCAGGAAAGAGACCTGTTCCACGAACAACGAAGAGTACAGTTAATAAGAGTGCTAAAAGACCTGATATACCAAGAAGAATACCATGATAAAGCGTATAAGAATTGATTGCATCCTTATAGGCTTCAGGTTGCCATAAATAGATTTGCGGTAAATTTGCAGAGTTAAGCTCGGCAACAAATGTAACGACGGTCCCAGGGTTTAGTGTAATTCGAAAAATATCTGAGTTTGTACTAGCTTGACGATCAAGAGAAAAACCTTCGCTTGGAGTGATGGATTGAATCCGCGGTGATCCAAGGTCAGGCCACAGAAAGCCTGAATGAGCCATACGATAATGGGGAGCAACGATAAGCCGGTCAATTTGTTCATCTGTTGGATTTGCAAGAGAAAATACTGCCCAGTTACCAGAAAAATTTTCACTTTTTGCCTGAACCTCAATGCGCCATACAATTCCATCTGGTCCTGGTGCTGTACTTGTTTGAAAGATAGAGCTATTTGTATGGTGTATTTCGATTGCTTTTGAGAGGTCAAGAGCAGCATCTTGAGAAGAAATTTTAACTGGCTCAATTGCCAGTGCTGATGTAAAGTGTACAAAAGAGCTGATTATTACAAAAAAAATGATATCAATTATTTTACGCAAACTCTTCACAATGTTTTACTCTCAATATTTTAGGATATTTAATTTAAATTTAGATTCTCGAGAAAATATGTTTACCTTTTACAATTTATTTCACATAAAGCAGCTGTCATTTTCTTTTGAAAAATCACAAAATTTTACATGAAGATAGATCAGATATCTGTTTACCTCAGTAGGGTTTAAAATTATGGAACTTTATTTTTAGAGAGAAAAATTAAACCATTAGTTTTCAGATTTCACGTATACCTTCATTTATCAAACTCTTTATCACATGGAGCGTAAATTGGGTAGTTTTGTACACCTCTTTGATGAATATTCCCCAAACTTATTCAGTAAAAGGGATTTTTGTAATGACTTTTATAATAAAACATATGCATGTTATTATTATCCATTGTTTTTAAAAGCACTTTTAGATATCTCAAATATCTCCTAAAGCGTTTAGAAAAACTGTATTAAATTTTACTTTATATTGTATGAAAGAGTTGATGTTAAATCATCAAAATTCATGAGAGGGCCAACAGGACCGACAGCTGCTAATGTCGGTATAGAGTTGATGAAAAGACGATTAGCAAGATCAGTTAATCTTTGGGTGGTAATAAGCTCTAAGCGTTCAATTGTTTCAGATATTGGAATTGGTCGACCATAAAGAAGTATTTGGCGGGCAATAAGTTGCGCCTGACTAGACGGACTTTCTCGTGATATTGTGAGGTTAGCACGATATTGTGCTTGTGCTCGTTGAAGTTCAGTAGCATGAATATTTTTGCTTACCTTAGAGAGTTCATCAAGAATCACGGGAAGCAACTCCTTTAGTCTCTCTTGTCCTGTAGCGGCGTGAATGCCAAAAAGCCCAGTATCTGAAAAGCCCCAATGAAAAGCATAAATAGAATAACATAATCCACGTTTTTCTCTTACTTCTTGGAAAAGACGTGATGACATGCCTCCACCAAGAATAATTGAAAGAATTTGGGCAGCATAAAAGTCACGTGCATGATAAGCGCGTCCCTCAAAACCAAGAACAATTTGTGTGTCCATTAAATCACGATATTCACGAAAATCACCACCGACATAATTCGCGAGGTTGGTAAGAGGAGCTATTGAGTGGGAACGAAAAGTGCTAAAACGGCTTTCAACTTCTTGCAGGAAATTTTCATGTTCTACAGCTCCTGCTGCAACTACGATCATACGGTCTGCACTATATTGTTTATTCATGAAATTATGGAGATCAGCAGATGTAAAAGATTGGATTGTTTTGGGTGTGCCTAAAATAGAGCGACCAAGGGGCTGATGACGAAAGGCTGTCTCAGTAAAGTGATCAAAAACAATATCATCAGGAATATCACGAGCGGCACCAATTTCCTGAAAAATGACTTGTTTTTCTCGTTCTAATTCATCTTCATCAAATTTTGAAAACATCAAAATATCGGCTAGAATATCAATAACAAGCGGGATATCATTTTTGAGCACACGCGCAAAATAGGCAGTTGTTTCAGTACTGGTGGTTGCATTGATTTCACCGCCAACATCTTCAATATCAGTTGCTATCTGACGAGCTGTGCGGTTTTCAGTTCCTTTGAAAGCCATATGTTCGAGGAGATGAGCGATACCATGTTGTGTCAAAGTTTCATTGCGTGAGCCTACTTTAACCCATATTCCAAGCGCTACACTATCAATTTGTTGCATTGTATATGTGGCGATAGTCAAACCGTTACTTAGGCGACTGATATCTACACCCATGTGTTTACGACTCCGTTAAACAAGCCAAATACCTTTTTGTAAAGGCATTGGAATATTTATGATTTAAATCAATGCATCTAAACTTAATAAGATGCATGTGATTTTGAAGAAATATAATTTTTTACTATTTTTTCATCATTAGCAAGAGTTGTAAAGCACTCTTCATGTTCCATCAATCCATCCAAGCAAGAAGTCCATGGTGGATCAATACCACAGGCATTTTGGATTGCATCAGGAAATTTAGCGGGATGAGCAGTGGCAAGAATAATCATTGGAATATGCGGTTTTTTATATTCACGAGCTACTTTAAGTGCAACAGCTGTATGTGGATCAGCGAGATAGCCACTTTCTTTATAAACGTTTTCAATTGTTTGTGCTGTTTCAGCTATATTACTTTTTCCAGCGCAAAACAGAGAACGAATATTTTTGAGTTGTTTTTCATCAAGATTAAAACATCCTGTTTGTTTCAAGTTTTCCATCGCATTACGAATCCATACTGGATCACGATTACTACTTTCAAACAATAAGCGTTCAAAATTAGAAGAGATTTGAATATCCATAGAAGGTGATGTTGTATAGGTTATAGGTCGTGTTTTGTAAATACCACTGTTTAATGTACGTACGAGGATATCATTATCATTTGTTGCAATAACCAATTGTGCAATGGGTAATCCCATCCGGGCAGCGACATAGCCCGCAAAAATATCACCGAAATTTCCAGTAGGAACAGTAAATGAGACAGATCGATCAGGAGCGCCTAGGGAAAGAGCAGATGAAAAATAATAAACAATTTGCGTCATAATACGCGCCCAGTTTATAGAGTTAATTCCTGAAAGTACTCTTTTTTGACGAAAATTATAGTCATTAAATATTGCTTTAACGAGCGCTTGGCAATCATCAAAATTTCCTTCAATAGCTATAGCATGAACATTATCATTTTGATTGGTGGTCATTTGTCGTTGCTGAATAGGTGACACGCGTTCTTTAGGAAACAAAATAAAAACATCTGAATTTTTCCTTCCAGCAAAGGCTTGTATCGCAGCACCACCTGTATCACCTGAAGTAGCACCAATAATTGTTGCCCGTTTATTTTGTTTAATTAAAATATAATCTATCAACCTAGAAAGAAACTGCATTGCAATATCTTTAAATGCCAAGGTAGGACCATGAAAAAGTTCAAGGATAAACTCATCTGGACCAATTTGTAGTAACGGGCAGATTGCTGGATGACGAAAGGTAGCGTAAGATTCTGCAATCATCTTCTCAAAGGATAGGTATTCGATTTCATTGTTCACAAAGGGCCAAAGAATGGTTTTAGCAATTGTCTCGTAAGATTGTCCACGGAGAGTTCGTAATGTATCAGGTGATAATTGAGGAAATTTTTCTGGAATGTAAAGACCGCCATCACTGGCAAGACCAGTCATAACCGTTTCTATAAAACCTAGAATAGGGGCCTTACCTCTTGTGCTGATATATTTCATAGATCTTTTCTTTCATTTATTTTCGGTAAACTGATGAAGTGTTATGTTTAATGTTTTTAATAATATTAAATTATTAAGTGAATGGAAGTTTATTTGCTTGTGCTTATAGATAATCAAAAAACGATGGAATGAGGCTTATCATGTGCGGTAATATAACACATTAAATATTCAAAAAAAGTTTTGTTTATGGATAATGACTTAACTTTATTATTTATCAGCTTATTTTATAATTTTGTTACTTTATTCACTTGTTTATATATTTTGATCGATATGCAGGATGTTGTTTCTCAAAAAGATCTTTTTGTAAGAAACTCAATTACTGGTACCTGTTTTTTGCTATTATATGATCAAATACTAATATTACAATTAGTCGTTTCAGAATAGATTCTATGCTTCATATTAGAGGATTTATCAGATAGTTTTATGATATTGTGTGCGCCCACCATCGTGCATTTGAACTGATCAATTTTCATGTAAATAATAATTGTATTTATGCTAAGCACTATCACTGATAATAAGTAAAGAAATCCATGGATAAAATAAAAAACAGCTTACCAAATTACTTAAGGTAAGCTGCAAGTTTAAAAAATAAATTTCTAACAAAAGAAAAAATAATCAAATAGCGAGATTTTTTAGTTTTCACCTATTAACCATCCAAGTATTCGAGTGAAGAGACCCATAATAGTTCCAGTCAAGAAACCAAAACCTAAAGCTCCTACAGTATTAAAAAGACCGAGTGTTAATGTGATTGGTTCAAACACTTTTACAACTTTTCCATTTTCTACTAGACAATTAGAACTTGGAACATAAAAAGCAGCTATACTGATCTCTTTCTTCCTGTCTGTTTCCATTAAGGAAACAGACATATTTTCTCGCTGAGGAACATTTTTCAAATAATTTGCATTAACATTTACACTTTGCGATAGAAAAAAAACACTCGCTATAAAAATATTAAATACATAATTTTTAAATACTTTTATCATAATTTTACCTCAAATATTTTCTACTTGCACATAAACCGCAGATGGTTGCCTTATTGTGCGTTTTTATAAATAATTATTTCAAACGCATAATAAGGCGATCTTAAAATGTTATGGTAGCCAGATTGTAGTTATACCTTCTGAATCAACCGTTTTGGATTTAGCCGCTGTCATTATATCTTGTATGATATCTTTTATGGGTCCTATCATAAGGCCTATGAGACTTAATACGTATCCGGCATAGAATAACCCTACTCCTATCGTCTCAACTAAAACTACCTTTTCAATTTTTCCTTCAATAGGATTCTTGCTTGTGGTTCCATAACTTATAGCAGGAACAGAGAGAGCGGTTATCTTAGTTGCTGTAGGTGACGTATTCTTCATTTTTTCCATTACGGAGACAGAAATGTTATCTTTTTGAGTACTGTTCCTCAACTGATTTGCATTAACATTCACTACTTGTGAAAGAGAAAAAGTAACAACTATAAAAATATTAAATACATAATTTTTAAATATTTTTATCATAATTTTACCTCATTTATTTTTTATTATCCAAAATGAATAATTAGATGCAGAATCTAGTAAACGTAAGATACGTAAGTGTTCAGAGTCCGCGTTGTCGTTATTTGAAAGTCTACTATCTATTTTGGTTAAGAATAAAGAACATAAAGTATAATTATCATAGTATTATTGGAAGGCTTCTACTATGGTTTTTATTATCCATCCTAAAAACATGCCCACCACACTTGTCCCATAACCAGCCAATATTCCAGCACCAAACGTTCCTAATGTGATAGGTTCAAGCAGTACATTTTCAATTTTTGCCTCAGAGGTAGTATTATTGTTTGCTTGATAAGTTAAGTTTGGAAGAGAGATAGCAGTCATGTTTGTTGCTTTTTCTCTTGTATGTTCCGTTACGGATATAGAAATACTATCTTTTTGCGTACTGTTCCTCAACTGATTTGCATTAACATTCACCACTTGTGAAAGAGAAAAAGTAACAACTATAAAAATATTAAATACATAATTTTTAAATACTTTTGCCATAATTTTACCTCATTTATTTTCTACATACCCTTAAGGGCGGTAAGCTAATTAACTTTGTTAATTACCTAAAGATGAAGAGCTGATTAATTACTGGTTTGATACATGAAGAATAATAATATAACACTACGTTTTAAGCATTATTGTTATATCCTTTATCCATCCTATTACAGAGCTTATAAAGCTTATTACGTATCCGGTAATCAACAGCCCCGTTCCTATCGTAACAAGTTCAACTACTTTTTCAATTTTTCCTTCAAAGAAAGTTCCGTGTGTCGTTCCATAGTTTACAGTTGGAATAGAGAAAGCGGTTGTCATAACTACTTTAGGCGCCATGTTTTCTGCTTTTTCCATTACGTAATCAACAACTTCCTCTTTTTGAGGAATGTTTCTCAAGTAATGTGCGTTAACATTAGCAATTTGAGAAAGAAAAAAAGCAACGACTATAAAAATATTGGTTACATTAAATACTTTTGCCATAATTCCACCTCATTTATTTTCTACCTTACTAGCATTAGAGATAGATGCATCTGAAGATGCATGATGATGTCCTAAATAAATACAAATCGTATCTATAAATTTCGCCACCTCTAGCAGTATAATCCATTATAAATTTATAGTCAACAAGAAAATGTGAACACTATGTATTTTATTGGATATAGATAAAAAGATTATAAATTTTATCTTATCTTATATAAAGTATGTTGGAAAATTTACTAAAGATGTAATATATATAAAATTATAATTTACCAAAAAGTGGTAGTTAGATAAGTTTATCATAAAGAAGAAAGCTATTAAAGTTATTCTTCAAGTCTGCATTAAAAATATTTTTTCATGTAGAGAATTACATAATAAGTCGTATGAGTAGTCTTTATTATTGTATAAGGATAGTATCATACAATGAGTAAATCTTAATTATTAGCTATAAATGAGATTTCTTAAACTGTATTAAAAAATATTTGTAGTTAGATTGATAGTTCTCTGTTTATTATCCAATGTGTAGTAAGAAAGAGGTATAAAAACTGTGAAGTCTTGATTAGCAAATAATTTTTTTAATAAATGTTAGAATTAACGGTAGAAATTTTATTCATAATAACAGTTGTTACAGATTTTATACTCAAAGACCATATTTAGAGCTTATCCGATTGGTGTGTTTGCCCATACTATTATTATTGAAAGAAAGAGTATGCTTCATTCTCAATTATATCAATTTTGTGTTTTGTTATGGTTACGAAGCAAAAGTATAGTTTTTTCATAAAAATAATATAGAATCTAAATTGGGTAGAGAAAAGATTGATAAATTATGACAATGATACACGCGAGTTATTTATCATCCTTAGCCAATGCAGTTGTGTTATAGCATTTATAGATTTGCCTTAGTCGAAGTGAAAGCATATTGATAGAAACAGATTGAGAGAGTTTATTAGCTGAAATGTGTTCAAGAGATCTTTTATGATAAATCTTGCCATGTTGCCATTGCTTCTAAGACTTTACTCAAGTGAGCATGTTTGGCGATAACTGTTTCAGCACCGGCTTCTGCAAGTGCATTAGAATGGCCAAAGTAACTGTGTGATCCTCCAGTAAAGCCAATGACGCGCATGCCTGCTGCTGTTGCAGCATGTACACCATGAAGTGAATCTTCTATAACAATAGTGTTTGACGGTTTTGCATGTAATTGTTGGGCGGCAAAAAGAAAAACATCAGGGGCTGGTTTAGTTTTTTTCGTTCCAACTTCAGGGGCAGAAAATATTTTATCTTTATCATCAAAAAGATCATAAAGATCAACAGTAATGAGCATTTCTTTTATATCCACGCTCTTTGCATTTGAGCAAATACAGTACGGATAACGAGTTTGAATAATTTCTAATATTTCTCTTATACCATCAATAGCACGTAACTCAGTTTTTATCTGTGCTCGAAAAAGATTTGACATTTGATCTATAAGATAAGCGGAAATTGGTTTTTCTGTTTCTTGTTCAACTTGTTGAAGAATATCTCGAAAGATAAGCCCTGCATAACGCTTACTCAATTCTCCAGGTGATATTTCATATCCTGTTTGTTTAAGTAATTGAGATCCAATTTTTGCTGCGAGATATTCAGAATCTACTAAAACTCCATCACAATCAAAAATAATGAGATCTATTTGAGGCATGAGATATTCCTTTACATGTGATTTATAGCTTGAGAACTTTTATAAAAATGCCATTGAGAGAATTTTATTTCATAAAAATATGCTCTGAAAGTGATTCTTATTCATTGGACAAAATAAAAGATATGGGAACAGTACGTTGAAGGAAAGAGAAATAGGAATTTTTTGATATGAAATTTCTTTAATTTTTTGAAAGAGTAAAAATGAGTATCAATTTTGCAGGAATTTAACGATACGTTTACTCTATTTTGTAAATATGAATTAGTAATGCGGGCCTATAAATTATTTTGGTTGATTATAGGGTAAATTCAGTTCATTTCGTTGGGTTTTTCATGACAGTTATTCAGCTTCAAAAAGATTTTGTTCGTACTCTCTCACAGACGCTATGGCGCAATAAAATTTTCAAGGGAGATTGTATTACAGTACTGGAAAAACTTCCAAAACATTCAGTTGATATGATTTTTGCCGATCCTCCTTATAATTTGCAATTGGATGGTGCTTTATATCGTCCAGATTACTCACTTGTTGATGCAGTCGATGATGCATGGGATCAGTTTGAAAGCTTTGCTGCTTATGATGCTTTTACGCGTGCATGGTTGCTTGCGTGTCGCCGCGTGTTAAAACCTAATGGGACGATCTGGGTTATAGGATCTTACCATAATATTTTTCGAGTTGGTACAGCATTACAAGATTTAGGTTTTTGGATGCTTAATGATATCATTTGGCGCAAAAATAATCCCATGCCTAATTTTCGGGGGCGTCGCTTTCAAAATGCTCATGAGACGCTTATTTGGGCTGTTCGAGATCAAAAGGATAAAAAGTACACATTTAATTATGATGCTTTAAAAGCTGCGAATGAAGATCTACAAATGCGTTCAGATTGGCTTTTTCCTCTTTGCACTGGAGCTGAACGTCTAAAAGATGGGGCAGGGCGTAAATTACATCCAACACAAAAACCACAAGCATTATTAGCCCGTATTATTATGGCTTCTAGTAAGCCTGGTGATATTATTCTTGACCCATTTTTTGGTTCGGGAACAACAGGCGCTGTGGCTAAATTTTTGGGGCGTGATTTTGTGGGTATTGAACGAGAACAAGATTACATTGATGCGGCATGTGAGAGGATTGCTGCGGTTAAACCTTTAGACAAACCAGAATTGGCAATTTTAGATAGAAAAAAAGCAGAACCGCGTGTAGCATTTAACAGTTTACTTGAAGCAGGTTTACTTTATCCTGGAGAAGTTCTTTATGATCGCAAGAAGCAATTATCTGCTATAGTAAGGGCTGATGGTACGATCATGCATGGTGGAGAAGCTGGTTCTATTCATGCAATGGGGCGAAAGGCTCAGGATTCACAAAGCTGTAATGGTTGGACATTTTGGTATTATGAAGAAAACGGACGATTGAAGTCTATAAATAATTTAAGAATGATAATACGTTCACAGATGTTAAAAACAGGTGTTCTATAAAGTACCAAACGGGCAGCATTATTATATTTACCAGTTCTTAATGTTATTTTTTTGTATTAAGACAATTTATAAAAAAGCGTATTTACTTCTTTTGCAAACATTTTTTATGCATACATCAATTGTCCTTATAATGTAGCAAGTGAATCTTTTTCTGATTCATCATAAAGAGGGTATGAAATGAGAATGGAACTAAAAAATTCATTTTTTTGAGTTATGAGAATTATTTTAATCTAAAGGAATCTGGAATCGCTAAAGCAATGGCTTTTTTCATGACTGTAGGAAGTGCTTCTTCGGCAAGATGCTGGATGTCGCACCACCAGCCATTTTCACGATTCATTTCGTGAATGCTATTGGTATAATAAACGTTGAGTTTTAGAGAAAAGTGGGTAAAAACATGTGTAATTTGTCCTTTAAATTGCCAGTTGGCGGTGCAGGGGGCATTTTGAAGTCCATTTTCGTTGTTTATTCCGATATTGTTAGGAATTTGGGTCATTCCACCTAGGAGTTTTTGGCCCTGTCGTTTTTCCAGATATATTTGATTATTTTCATTAAGTACAACAAAAGCAGCACCAGTTTTTGAAGGGCGTTCTTTTTTAGGCGCTTTAACTGGAAAAGACTCTGTTCTTTGCATCTTTGCTGCTTTGCACAAACTTTGAAGAGGGCAGAGGTAACAAGATGGTTTACGTGGTGTACAAATGGTTGCTCCTAGATCCATCATTGCTTGAGCAAAGTCGCCAGGGCGATTTAAAGAGATAATTTCTCGTGTTTTTTCTTTGATTTCAGCTTTTGCTTTTGGCAATACTGATGCGATAGCGAATAAGCGGGTTACCACGCGTTCGACATTACCATCAATAACTGCTACAGGGTGGTTAAAAGCAATTGCGGCAATGGCTGCTGCAGTATAGTCTCCAATACCAGATAAGGTACTCAATTCTTTTACAGATTGTGGAAATTTTCCTCCGTAGTTCTCAACAAGCTGTCTAGCACAATTTTTAAGATTACGTGCGCGTGAATAATAGCCTAGTCCAGCCCATGCTTTCATGATATCATCTTGTGAGGCTTTTGCTAAAGCAGCGAGGTCAGGCCACAGTTTCACAAATTTTTGAAAATAAGGTTTCACGGTTTCGACAGTTGTTTGTTGAAGCATGATTTCAGAAAGCCAAACTCGGTAAGGGTCAGGGTGAATGCCTTGTGCTTGTTTTTTAGGGGTAATGCGCCATGGTAAATCCCGGTGCTGTTGATCGTACCAAGAGAGAAGTTGCAAAGAAATTTCATGCATAATTATTTTCAACCATAGGGAGATATAAAATGCAAAAGAAAAAAGCATTTGTTTTATAACTCATGGTTTATTTTATCTTTTTAATTTATAGAGATTTAGGTTAAGCGTGAATATGATTTTGTTGATATTTGATAAGGTATTTGGGAGAAGAATAGTTTTTGGATTGAGAGAAATTGTTATAATTTAGTACATGGCTGAATATGATTTAGAAAAATGAGCAAACAATTTAAAAAACGTTATTTTTACTCTCTTTCTGAGATGGTCTCCAAAATGCTCGATCCAGTTTTACGTAAACGGACAGGACTGAATGTAGCACTTCTAGAACATTGGCCGCAGATTGCAGGTTATGATATTAGTGAACATACAATACCACTTAAAATTATTTGGAAACGTCGTGCGTTTCAAGATGAAGTTTTCCAACCTGCAACACTTGTTGTGGCATGTGAAGGGGCTGCTGCTTTAAAATTGATACATGAAACAGATGAATTACTCCACAGAGTTAATGTTTTTTTTGGGTATGTTGCTGTTGATCGTATTAAAATTGAGCAAAGACGTGTATCTGTTTTGACAAATCATTTGCCGATGAAGCCAGACCTGAGTGAAAAAGATAAAAAACATGTAGAGAAAATGCTGGAGGAAGTTGAAAATGAAAATTTACGCCAATCACTTTATGAACTTGGTTGTTGCATTTTTGCAGAAAAAAATAATAGATAAAGCAAGATATTTTATATATTTCTCTTTGGTATGTAGGAATTTTTAGATTCTTAATTAGTTTAATAACAATAGAAAAGTATTATTTATGCTAACGTGTCGTTCTTTTTTGTCTTTCGGGGTAATTTTTTTCTTAGTGGCAACTGTACAGATCAGTGCAACTGTCGTTATTGCTAGTGGCACTAAACCAGTTTCAACTGTTGATATGGCTAAAGTTCTTCAATTGACAAAAGTGAAGGATCGGTTTGAGGGTGAAGCGAATGCGCCAGTAACAATTGTTGAATACGCTTCGTTAACATGTATTCATTGTGCGTATTTTTATAATGATATACTTCCTCAAATTCGTAAAAAATATATCAAAACAGGCAAAGTAAAACTTATCTTCCGAGATTTTGCTTTTGATCCTCGGGCAACAGCAGGTTTTATGTTGGCACGATGTGCACCAGAAGATCGTTATTTTCCTTTGATAGAAGTCTTATTTCAAAAACAGCAGGAGTGGGTCTGGGGACAGGATGCTCTGACACCATTGAAGAAACTTGGCTTAATGGCAGGTTTTACGGAAGAAAGTTTTAACGCTTGTCTGAAAAACCAGTCTATTTTAGATGAAGTGAATGCATCTTTTGAGCGTGGAAAAGAGCTTGGTGTGACAGCAACACCAACCTTTTTTATTAATGGTAATAAGTATGAAGGTGTAATGTCTGTAGAATCCTTTTTTTCGGTGATTGATGATTTTCTTAAAAACTAAATTTTCTCTTCAGAAAAGTAGATATTGATTATTGTGGTGTTATCCTCCTTTTCAAGGAGAATAGATTTTGCTCATTTATGAAGCAAGATTTTCTTTAGTTTAGCCAATTTTCAATTGAAATATTGCTTTTGTTGATTAGCCTGGATCAAATAATATTTTGATAACGATATTAGGAGGACTGATACGATGACAAAATGGGTTTACAGTTTTGGTGATAGCAATGCAGAAGGAAGTGCGAACGAACGCAATCTTCTTGGTGGCAAAGGAGCTAATTTGGCAGAAATGAGTAGTCTTGGTTTGCCTGTACCTCCCGGATTTACTCTTACGACAGAAGTTTGTAATTTTTATTACGCGCATGACAAGTCATATCCAGAAGATCTACAAGAAGCTGTTAAACAAGCACTTCAACACATTGGCGAACAAACAGGACGTGAATTTGGTAACGAAAAAAGGCCGCTTTTACTCTCTGTTCGCTCGGGAGCACGGACTTCTATGCCAGGGATGATGGATACAGTACTTAATCTTGGTATGAATGATAAAACTGTAGAAGCGATTGCTTTACAAGCCAATAATGAACGCTTTGCTTATGACAGTTATCGACGTTTTATCCAAATGTATTCTCATGTTGTTTTAGGACTGGATCATTCGCATTTTGAAGAGATACTTGATGAGGCGAAAGTGCGCAATGGTTATGATATTGATACAGAAATGACAGCAGCGGATTGGAAAGATATCGTTATTTCTTATAAAGAATATGTTGAAGAAAAGCTGAAGAAGCCTTTTCCACAAGATCCTGAACAGCAGCTATGGGGTGCAATTGGGGCAGTTTTTTCAAGTTGGATGACAGCACGGGCAATCACATATCGTCGTTTACATAATATTCCTGAAAGTTGGGGAACAGCAGTTAATGTGCAAGCTATGGTTTTTGGCAATATGGGTGAAGATTCAGCAACGGGTGTTGCTTTCACACGTAATCCATCGACAGGGAAAAAAGAACTTTATGGTGAATTTTTAGTGAATGCGCAAGGTGAAGATGTTGTGGCGGGTATTCGGACTCCCCAAAATATCACAGAAAATGCGCGTATTGTTGCCGGTTCAAATAAGCCCTCTTTGGAAAGGATTATGCCAGAGGCTTTTTTAAAACTGTGTCAGATCGCACAGAAGCTTGAGCAGCATTATCAGGATATGCAAGATCTCGAATTTACAATTGAAAAAGGTAAATTATGGATGTTGCAGACTCGTTCAGGAAAACGAACGGCTCGTGCAGCTTTAAAGATGGCGATTGAAATGGTTGAGGAGGGGTTGATAAGTCGTGAAGAGGCGGTGATGCGCATTGATGCAAAATCACTTGACCAACTTTTACATCCGACACTTGATCCTAAAGCAGAACGTTTTGTTGTCGCACGTGGTTTACCTGCTTCTCCAGGAGCGGCAACGGGTGAAATTGTTTTTACTTCGGAAGAAGCAGAAACTGCTTCCGCAGAAGGTCGTAAAGTTATTTTAGTACGCATAGAAACAAGTCCAGAAGATATCCATGGGATGCACGCTGCAGAAGGAATTTTAACAACGCGCGGTGGTATGACAAGTCATGCTGCTGTTGTCGCGCGTGGTATGGGAAAACCCTGTATTTCTGGTGCTGGCAGTATACGGATTGATTATAATACAAATACAATGTTTGCTTCAGGGCAAAACTTTAAAAAGGGTGATGTCATTACGATTGATGGTGGAAGCGGAGAAATTTTTAAAGGAGAGGTTGCAATGTTGCAACCTGAGCTTTGTGGAGATTTTGCAAAGTTGATGGAATGGGCTGATGGAATGCGGCGTATAAAAGTTCGTGCTAATGCTGAAACACCATCTGATGCACGTATGGGACGTTCCTTTGGAGCTGAAGGTATTGGACTTTGCCGTACAGAGCATATGTTTTTTTCTGGTGAACGTATTATTGCTATGCGTGAAATGATTTTAAGTAATGATGAAAACGGGCGTCGTAAAGCATTGGATAAACTTTTGCCAATGCAGCGCTCAGATTTTAGTGAATTGTTTGAAATTATGTGTGGTTTGCCTGTTACTATTCGCTTGCTAGATCCACCGTTACATGAGTTTTTGCCAAAAACAAATACAGAAATTCTTGAAGTTGCAACAGCTATGGGAGTTTCTGCTGAAATGCTTGCTGAGCGTGCGCAGCAGTTACACGAATTTAACCCTATGCTTGGGTTACGAGGATGTCGTTTGGCTATCACTTATCCAGAAATTGTAGAAATGCAAGCGAGGGCCATTTTTGAAGCAGCAGCAGAAGCTGCCAAAAAATCTGGATCTTCTGTTATGCTTGAAATTATGGTTCCGCTGGTTGCGTTAAAATCTGAACTTGATTTTGTAAAAGCTCGTATTGACCAGGTGGCTGATGAAGTAATGAAGGAAAAGGGAAGCAAGATTCAATACATGGTTGGAACGATGATTGAACTTCCAAGGGCAGCTCTTCGAGCAAATGAAATTGCTGAAACTGCAGAGTTTTTTTCATTTGGAACAAACGATTTGACACAAACAACTTTTGGAATTTCACGTGATGATTCTGCTCCTTTTTTGGCAACATATGTTCAAAAAGGACTTTTAGAACAAGATCCTTTCATATCCATTGACCGTGATGGAGTTGGAGAACTTATTTCTATTGCTGTGCAGCGTGGGCGTTCACAGCGTGCAAAAATAAAATTGGGAATTTGTGGTGAACATGGAGGCGATCCTGCTTCTATTGCTTTATGCGAAGAAAATGGTCTAGATTATATTTCCTGTTCTCCTTTTCGGGTGCCAATTGCGCGTTTAGCAGCAGCACAGTCAGCTATTGCAAAAAAGATATAAAGTTTTGAGGTATTTTCATTCCGTGGCAGCTATTCTTATATTTAAATGATTCATAAGAAGTACATGTACTTCTTTTTAAAATATTTTTATCCACGCACTAATCTTTTTAATGACGTTCAAGCGAAAACTCTTTTCGGTTCATGTTAAAAAGAGTATGGCAAGAAAGTGTAATTATATTCGATGTTTTATTCCAAGTTTAAAACGAAGAGTTATCTTTGTAAGTCAATATATTAACTTTGGTACACAAAATAAGTCGTACGTACTCTTCATTTTCTTTTCTAAAAGGAAAAAATTCCGGGATGCATTATTGAGCTGTATGAGGAGAAAAAAGAAAAGCGTATCTTTGATATATTTGTGCAAAAAATATAAAATAGAATAGCATGTTATCATTACGTTTTCAGTTTTTACTTTACAACTAGATGTTCGCCTTCAATCCAACAAACCAATTTCACGCATTTTTATCAAAACTATATGATCAACCTTGCCTGTTATAGGAAGATCAAACATTTTTTGAAATTGCTTTAAGGCTTCTATTGTCTTTTGGTCTTCTATACCTGTGACAATAACTTCCTGATTACCAAAAATACGTAAAGCCTTTTGCACTTGTATAATATCTGTTACAAGAGGCTCAAAAACAGTTTTTTTTAAACGCGGCATACCTCTTGTCTTTATTTTCTCATTTATCATTTCCATTTCGCTCTGTTGAATTAATACCGCAATCTCATCTGTTTTAGTGTTGGATAAAATATTATTTTGCGTCTCCTGAGTGACTTGTTGTTTCCATAGCGCTATAGCACGACGCGTTTTAGGGCCTTCAATCCCATCTAAAGGACCATCATAAAGTCCTAGTTTTGCCAACTTCTTTTGTATTCTCAATAAACTTTCTGACAGAGAATGCGAAGATGAATTTTTGCGTAGTTGACTTGAAAAAGGTATGGAAGTAACACGAGAATCTGCATGAAGTTTTGCTTCTTTTTCGGATAAAGTAAAGTTTCCCCCTATCTCTGAATCAAATGTGGACTGTATTTTAGTAACGAAATTCTGGTGCATTACCATTTGCAAAAATAAAGCGTTAAATGAAACAAATCCAAAACTAATGATAAAAAGAAAAGCTCCAACGAAAAAAAAAGTATTTTTGCGTGTGTAAAAATATAATTTTTTTGCTATCCAAAAAAGAAAATGACCGCTCATAAGAAAAAACGTTATGATAATACTACTATAATATTTACGTTTTTTTACATTTTTTATTCTGCGTATCTTTCGTTTTTTTGTCATTATTTTTATTTTTATTCCAATTGCGATTGTTTCTCACACAGAAACGAATATGAATTATTCTTACTACCAGCCAGAGGGAGTTGTATCTCTATCGTTGTCTTCTCTTTACAAATTGTATAAATAAGGTTGTCATATAAATGTATAAACTGATAACTTAACAATAGCCCTCATTTAATTTTCTTAGTTTTATATTTTATAGCATTTTTATGTACATATAAAAAGAACTTCCAACTAAACTGTACTATTTTTACGTTTTTAAATCACATCGCCATATATCATCATCAAACTGAAAGGTGCTTCGTCATTTTCTCATTTTTCTTGCCTAATATATTTGATAGTGTTTGAAATTAAGTTAAAAACACATTTGCTTATTACGCTGTAGAGCTGATAGTAGTGTTATATTCTTTTTAAATATTTCACATGTACAGAGAGAGTTATATTTTAATATGAATCTACTCTTAATGTTCAATAAATTTCATAAGTGTTAACAAAAGTGATTTTGAAAATATCTGCGAGAGAATAGGCTAACTGCTTAATTCTTAATAATTTTTTATAAAATAGAAAATTACAACGTTTATTATGCAGTATCGTAATCCTTATGCATTGTTATGATTACTAGGGATATTTTTATCACAGTATATTTGCCTTCATTATATATCGTAATTGAGTGTAAGCTTGCATATTTTCAATGTTTTTTTGGCTATGCAATTTTAATGTTAATTTTTAAATGAAAGTATCAATACTTCTTCTTTGGACAGTTTTATCATGAATAATGTAAATTTGCTAAATAAATGCCTAATTTTATAAGATATTATTTTATAAATTTTTTATAAAGAAGAAGAGTATAGATTACTGTTTTTGTTTCATTTACAACTGTGGTACATTGATTGCTTATGATACGTTTTTTAATCAAATTATTATTTTTTTTGTTTTTTGTTTTTGTCATCATTTCATTTTTTATAGCAAAGCCGAGCAGTAATCATTCCTCTACCCAAAGAAATAGTGAGACAAAAACCAGTGATGTGATTATTGCTTTTAAGGATGCTTTAAATGATTTAGGTAAGTTCTGTGACCGTAATATAAAAGCCTGTGAAGTTGGAAAGTCCTTTTTAAGTTCACTTAGTGAACGTGCATGGTATGGTGCAAGAGCAGCTTACGAATATTGGGGACGTATATTGGATAACAAGAATATGGTAGCTTCCCCAGATGTTATTCCTAAGTAAGATAGGGACGCAAAAGTTTACACAAAAACAAAAAGCATTATCTTGAAATAAAAATTTTAATGCTCATCATTGGATTATGCTAAGAAGAATAAGCACTTATCTGTCAAAAATTGCATTCAATATGATCATTAAAACAGAACAGGATTGAAATTATGACAGAAACGATCGATGATATTATAGAAAACTTTTCTTTTTTGGATAATTGGGAAGATCGTTATCGTTATGTGATTGAACTTGGCCAAGGATTGCCGCCTTTTCCTGAAAGTGCTCGAAACGATACTCACAAAGTACCTGGCTGTGTTAGTCAAGTATGGCTTTTATCTTCACGTTCTGATTCAGAAAATCCAATAATAACTTTTCAAGGTGATTCTGATGCTCATATTGTGCGTGGGCTTATTTACATTCTTCTTGCCTTCTATTCAGGCAAAAAAGCCTCTGAAATTCGCAACGCTGATGCTGAAGGACTCTTTAAAAAACTTGGTTTAAACGAAAACCTTACACCACAACGATCCAATGGTCTTAAATCAATGATTGAACGGATCCGTAACGAGGGTTATGTATAAATAAACATCTCGTAGCAAAAACTATATAAATTCTTCACAGAAAACGCACCCCCTATAAAAAGCACTTTTATACACCATAGGTACCTACTTCTTTGAAGAATACAATTATTTGTTTTTTTTCCGTTTGCTTTTACGCCCAAGCCCCATTTCTTTTGCTAAAGCTGATCGCGCTTTTGCGTAATTAGGAGCCACCATAGGATAAGAACTATCCAACTGCCACTTTTCACGATATTCTTCTGGCAACATGCCATAATGCGTCATGAGATGACGCTTTAAAGATTTAAACTTTTTCCCATCCTCAAGGCAAATAAGATAATCCGGAAAGATCGAGCGTTTTGGGTTAACAGCAGGCCTTTGCTTTTCAACTTCGACTTCTGTTAATTCTGCATTCCCTGCTTTACGAAAAGCAGCATGGACATCAGCAATCAAACTTGGCACTTCAGTCGGTCGGATAGAATTATTACTTACGTAGGCAGCAACAATATTAGCAACCAATGTAATAACTATATTGCTTTCAGTCTCTAAGACTGGACGATGTTCCATTCTTGTTTCCTTTAATTAACGAGTAATTTAAAATCGAAATACAGCACGCATACTCATGATACAGAGATCTCACGCGCATGGATTTCATATTGTACAAAAATCTTTTTTGTCAATTCAATTATTCTATAAAATTGCCAAAACACAAAAAAATCAAATAAATACCTCTTTTTCGTCATAATATATAATAAGAAGAACCGACTTCTTACCTATTAGAATATAGTTTTTTCTATAAAATTTCACGTATAGAATAAAGTATATCATAACTGTAAAAATAATATAGTACCAATTTATGTATTTTGTAGCAAACAAAGAAATAACTCTATTAAATATAAAAATATAAATTTAAAAATTAAATTATATTTTTAAATTTATAATTTTTTTCTAGATTATAAATTTATCTATTAAGAGTGATTTATTGAAAACAAAAAGTAAATCAAAAGATTTTTAAAACTGAAAAATACGGTGAATAAAGTAAAAAATAACAATATATGAAAATATAACAGAATAATATAAACTCACATATCAGCATGGCACAGAAAACGCTTTTCGTTTTCAGATTATAATACTAATATTTTTTATATATTCCTAAAATAAATTTTGATTATTATGTCCAAAAGTCAATTCCACTATTTGAAGAAAATTTTAATTCTGCTATCAAATAGCCTCATTTTCTTTAGCT
Organism: Bartonella alsatica; assembly: GCF_013388295.1. Taxonomy (NCBI): domain Bacteria; kingdom Pseudomonadati; phylum Pseudomonadota; class Alphaproteobacteria; order Hyphomicrobiales; family Bartonellaceae; genus Bartonella; species Bartonella alsatica. The sequence continues at coordinate 1,406,595 of NZ_CP058235.1, forward strand.
TGTCATTTCTATAAAAGTGAGTTTATCTTCATAGAAGGCAATACTCGTAGTATATGATAATGGTAATATATAATGCAAGGGTGGAAATTATTGCAGCTATATTTTACACACAAGTGGAACTTACGAAAATATGCTCTTGCATAAATGATATGATTCTAACATATAAGCGAAATCCTCAATACTTTTAACATAGGATCGTGTATGACCGGCTCTTTTGTACTTCCTCCCAAAGCTTCCAAAATTGTTTATCAAAAAATGTATCACGGTATTTGTCGTGATGATCCCTATCATTGGTTACGTGCATCTAATTGGCAAGATGTTTTTAAAAATCCTAGCTGTCTTGATGAAAAGATTAGGAATCATCTTGAAAAAGAAAATGCTTATCAAACTGCTCAAATGGCTGACACAAAGTCATTACAAGATTTGCTTTTTGCTGAAATGAAAAGCCGCCTCCTAGAGGAGGACAGTTCAGTTCCTGTAAAGCGTGGTCCTTTTGCTTATGGATTTTCTTATGTTACCGGAGGACAGCAACCACATTATTTTCGGACCCCAAGGAATGGAGGAGAAAAAAACGTGTACCTGAATGGTGATGCTTTAGCTGAAGGTAAGGAATATTTCAATTTTGGTTCAGTTCAAGAATCTCCTGATCACACACATGTTGTATGGACCTATGATGACAAAGGATCAGAGTTTTACAAAGCTAAAATTCGCAATTTAGAAACATTGTTTGATTATACGGATACAATTACTGATACATCTGGACAGATTGTGTGGGATGCTAAATCTGAAGGTTTTTTCTATACTAAGATGGATGCAAACCACCGTCCTTCAGAGCTTTATTATCACCGATTAAACACTGAACAATCACAAGATAAGCTCATTTTTCGTGAGAATAATCCAGGATTTTTCTTACATATAAGTGGTTCTAAGCTTAATGATATTATTTATATTAACATTCATGATCATGAAACGTCAGAAATTTGGTTGATCTCTGCTGAAGCACCATTTACAGCTCCTCAATGTGTACGCAAGCGACAAAAAGGTATTGAATACTCACTTACAGAAGGTGGTGATGTTTTTTACATTCTTACTAATTTAGATAATGCAAAAGACTTCAAAATTATGGTAGCGCCATACACATCTCCACAGTCAGAAAATTGGTCTGAGTTTGTACCACACCAGCTTGGATGCTTAATACTATCTCATGATGCTTATCAAGATTTTCTTATCTGGCTTGAACGTTTTGAAGGGCTTCCTCGTATAAAAATAATGGAGCGTACTACTCAAGAAATTCATTCCATTTCTTTTACAGAAGAAGCCTATTCCTTAGGACTACAAGGTGCGGCAGAATATGATAGCAAAACTATTCGCTTTTCCTATTCATCTATGACAACACCTGATCAAGTTTTTGATTATGAGATAAAAAGTCGCAAACGAATTCTCTTAAAAACGCAAATAATTCCTTCGGGACATAATAAAGACGACTATATAACACGGCGTATTATGGCAACAGCAGAAGATGGTGAGAAAATCCCTATCTCACTTTTTTATCATAAAACTACGACTCTCAATGGCGATGCGCCTTGTCTCCTCTATGGTTATGGTGCCTATGGCATCTCTATACCTGCCAGTTTTAATAGTAATGTACTTTCTTTAGTTAATAGAGGTTTTATTTATGCTATTGCCCATATTCGTGGAGGAAAAGAAAAAGGAGTCTCGTGGTATGAAAAAGGAAAACATCTCTTTAAATATAACACCTTTACAGATTTTATTGCTTGTGGACGCTATCTTGTAAACAATAAATTCACTGCTCATGACAGGCTTATAGCCCACGGCGGTTCGGCAGGAGGAATGTTGATGGGTGTTATCGCAAATATAGCTCCACAGGATTTTGCTGGGATTGTAGCGAATGTGCCTTTTGTTGATGTCTTAACAACCATGTTAGATGATTCTCTTCCATTAACTCCTCCAGAATGGCCTGAATGGGGAAATCCACTTGAATCACAAGAAGATTATAATCTTATAGCCTCTTATTCACCCTACGATAATGTCAAAGCGCAAAAATATCCTTCTATCCTTGCGATTGCAGGATTAACTGATCCTCGTGTAACTTATTGGGAGTCTGCAAAATGGGTGGCAAAATTGCGCGATTTAAAAACAGACAATAATACTATTTTATTACGTATTAATATGGATTCAGGTCATGCAGGGGCCGCTGGGCGTTTTTCAAAGTTGGAAGAAATCGCGTATATTTACGCATATATCTTAAAAATAGCGGGAAAAAATTTCTGTTAACTTGAATCTATACTCTATCATGGGCTCCATAGCTCGATGAATTATGGAGCCACTGATACAATATCAAAATTACGCAAACAGTTTAAAGTTTACAATTTTCATAAAGTTTTAAAACGTAGTCCCAATTAATTAAATTATCTACAAAAGCTTCAAGATATTTGGGGCGTGCATTGCGATAGTCAATGTAATAGGAATGTTCCCACACATCAACACCCAGAATAGGTTGAGCGTCATAGATTAAAGGATTTTCACCATTAGAAGTTTTCATAATTTCAAGTTTGCCATCTTTAACAGCAATCCATGCCCATCCAGAACCAAATTGAGCACCGGCAGTAGCAATAAAATCTGCTCGGAACTTATCGTATCCACCTAGATCAGATTCAATAGCCTTTGCTAATTTTTCAGGCAGTTTTTGACCACCACCACCTTTTTTCATCCAATGCCAAAAATGGTTATGATTGTAGTATTGTGCTGCATTATTGAACAAACTAATATTTTGTTTAAAGCTATTTTTAACAATATTTTCAAGGCTTTCATTTTCTAAGCCTAAATCTTTCACAAAATTGTTGGTATTGGTAAGATAAGCAAGATGATGCTTATCGTGGTGATATTCAAGCGTTTCACGTGACATATAAGGTGAAAGGGCATCATAGTCATAAGGCAACTCGGCCAATTCAAAAGCCATCTAAAAATCTCCTCGATTCTAATTGTTAAGCTCACTCCGCGAATCTAATTTGCCATTTACAGCATTTAAAAGCAAACATTGAATATTGTGTGTATCAATTTAACTTTAATGATCATCTCTTCATAAAGTTGCTTTTTCTGGTTATACTTTCTTAATCAATTAAAATGACATGGGTTTATATAAGTTTGTTTCTGCAAAAATTTACAGACTCTTCACTTAACGAAGAACGCAAATATCTTCTTTTAAGGGGTAAAAAGTAATTAACACTCAGTTTATGTAATATATTATTTAAATTTTTTTCAACATCCAATATTATGCAAATGTCTTCACCTATTTTTGCAAAAGTTTTATTAAGTTATTGCGTTACTAGTATACCATTTTTTGAAAATCATAATTTTTTCAAAGAAGTAGAAGCAGTTTTCTTTTGCAGATACCATTGATTTTTTCGCACAAACCTACAATATTTTGTAAGTCAAGTATAATGGGCATTCTACACATATGAGCCAAAAAGAGGATTTTTTACGATGATCATAATACGTTTATGATGTATTATTTCATTTGAGTGGTTTTGGGTTTGAATGCGTTAAAAAAAGACACTATATATAGGCTATAGGCGGTGCTGATTGTTAAATACGTTAAAAATACAAATTCAATTTTTGCTGTCAGTGGAAAATGGAATAAGAAGATAAAATGGCACAATACAAAAAATGTAGAATAACTAATAGGTAATCAGTCCTTGTTTTAGATGTATAAAATACGTACAAGTTTTTGTTACGAATTTTGCATCAATATGACATGAACAAGACTTGAAAACTTTTAAAAAATAAGAGCTTTGATTTTCAGATATTGCACACTCTCACGGGAATCGCTATAAGGTACGCAGGGGGAGATGTGGGCATGTTGTTCTTTTGGGGTATAGCCAAGCGGTAAGGCACCGGTTTTTGGTACCGGCATTCCCTGGTTCGAATCCAGGTACCCCAGCCAGTGTTAGTAAAACATTATGAGGCCAATCATATAAAAGTCCGGGAATTTTAATTTTACTGATTTAATTTACTGAGTCTTTTAACTTATTTTCCATCTATCCTGGGCTTTTTTGTAGTTTTTAAACTGATTTAATTGCTAATCGCTTTATATTTATAATTGACAGAGGACACGCTTTTCGTTTTAGAAGTGCAAATTTAGAAGTGTAAATGAGCACAAGTTTTTGTTATGAATTTTGTTCCTATCAGCTCTTGTAGTAAAAGTGGCGTATTATCCTTGGTTAAGCCAAAAAGTATTTTGAGTGTCAAACTGTTGCTCTTACATTGTTGGACGGAGTGTTACTCGCTTTCTTAATCAATTGCTGTATTGTTTTTTAGTTTCTGCTATATTTGTTATTCACTCCAAGAGGTTTTTATAAAAGGAAACAATTGCACCAATTCAATCTTACTATAGCACAATACCTCTAAGGGTCGTTTACCTATCCTCACCACATTGTTTCTAAACCTTTGTTTTGTTTTCGGTTCTTTAAAATTTTCAGTACCAGTATCATTTTTTCGTTAATATTTTTCGCCCTATCCATATGGTTTAGATTTCAGTATTTAATTATCACTTCTTTTGATCGCTTTGGATGAAGAGATCTATCTTAATACGCACCAATGTCACTTTCAATCTTTTGGGCTGAAAAGGTTTCCTGTATCGTGGTGATATTTATCTGGGCAGCTACTCTACTGCTTAACAACTTTAAGTTGCGATATAACGAGAATTAATTTTACATATAAAATGCTTTAGTCAATGGTTTAAATAGCAGCTAAATCAACGATTAGATGAAAGATAGTGTACATTATGCGGAAATAAAAATAGCTTTAAAACTTGTTGATTTATGAAGCATTATGATAGTTTTCTCCTCGTTTAATAGGGTTGCAGCATTATAGTTTCCAAATTCATTCTTTGGGTTTTAAAAGGCGTGATGTCCGTTTAAGTAAAGCGGCAAGGACAAAGCTTCAAGAGGTTTTAGAAAGCATAATCAATCCGCCAAGCTAACCATAACCCTTCATATCAAGATGTTACGCTAAAAATATCACCCGTAGTAGCGCCTTTAGACAATATAATCAGTTTGATCATAAGAAAATATCCCCTCAATAATTGATTTTCAGAAATTTTATTCATAAGAGTGTATGGGAGAGGGAAGACTCAGATAATTCATTTTCAATTGATTTACAAAAGCTATGCGGATAGATTTTGTACTCTATAGCAACACCAATGGGTGATTTTCTGTGCCTCATCATCTTCATTACGCCGAATAGCATAGTAATACTTCTGGTTGGGAAACATATGCTACTGCATGTCATATACCATACCAGCAGCATGTCCATGGGGCGCTACGCAATCAGTAGACCACATCTATTCTCCATCTCGCTAATTAGTATCAGGCAAAGGCTTGCCCTTCTCAAGTATAGATTGATTGATTTTTCTCGTCTAAAAAAGCTCAAATAACAAAGGCATAAAATTCTTCGCACTCATTTTTATAGAGCTTGTATTACCCAGTTTGTAAGGCTGATCCTATATTGAATTCTATATCCCAAATTCGCCAATGGCGATATAAGGGGGACGTATTAAAACGATAAAATTCTCAAAGCTGTAAGAGAATGGCCGATAATTTTTCATTTACACACATTACCTTTCCTGTAGGGATTATTCTAAAATTTTGGTGATAGGCTCAAAGAATAAGAAATTAAGGCTGTCTTTCTGTAATAACATCAGCTGTCACAGTCATTTTGGGAATAAATTTCAGCTTTTTACCATCCAAGCTGATATGATCTTGATTGATTTTGATCAAAGAAGTGTAGGTACCATTAATTTCTTTATCATGGCGTGCCGTAGCTCACCCACATTAACTACTGTACTGTAAATAGAGCCGAAACATTTAGGTGGAAAGGCAGAAAACTTTACTTAAGCACATTGCTTACTTTCCAAAAAAACAATGTTTTGATTATCAAAAAACGTTTCAACAATAAAGGTCGCCCATGTCAGAACCAATACGTAAAATTTACCTGCCTCTACAAGACCACTCAAAGTGTGGATACTTAAATCATTAATGTGTCTATCAACGAAGGCATAGAGTGATAAGTGGTCACGGCGGTATTGAGTGCTGTCAAGCTTTACTTTTAAATTCTGAAACATTATTCTGTTTCGCACGAAAATTGCTAATAACGAGCAATTTCATCGGAAATGGGGTTTTGTCGTTGCTGGTGGAGAATATCTATTTCGGCGGCGTTTTCTTCCGAACGCTTTTGATTGGTTAAAATTTCATGCTCCACATTTTTAAGGTCATGTAAACGCTCTAAATAAAGTGGCTTGGCTAATGACTTTTGTTTCCATCAAGCTTTTGGCAGCTTTTAGTTTGCCTTGGCTTAATTGATAATCATCTGCTAGTTTATTCAATTACGCATATTGTGTAGCACCACTGAGCACGACGCGATCAGATTGGGCTCATTTATCTTGTAGAGATTGAAGAGTAGCGCTAATGAGTTTTTTTCCCTTCCGTTTTTGCAGTCTTACTGCTGGAGGGAGGAATTTGCAGATAAGCAAACCCTTTACTTACAAAGTCTTTATCCAGAGCATCACGTTCACTCAAAATTGTTAAAATAGCTACTGCGATTTGTGCTTGAAGAGTGTGCGGTGCGATATCCGCTTGAACACTTGCGCGTTCATTGAGTGCTTCGCGTTGATCCAATTGGATAAGGAGATCGCCTTGATGAATAAGTTGTCCTTCTTTGACGAGGATTTTCTCAATACGACCTATATTTGTGCTTGAATCAGTTGAATATAAGCTATGGGAATAACCTTCTTTGCTCTTGTGAAACAATTTCTGTTTTTGTGACAAGATTTCCAATTACAATAAAAAGAAATAAAGCGATCAAAACAGCAACTACCATGTGAAGTGTTGGTGACAAAGGACGTAAGCGAGGAGTCTTATCCACTATTTTTGCTTTCAAATCAGTAAAATTAAATACGGTTGCATGCTGAGGAAAAAGGTCACGTTTGTGAGTACTTACAAGAACGATGTGCTTTTACGAAAGCTTATATAAATGCCCACAATCTGTGCACTGATAGTATCATTTTATGCAGAAATAGGTTCATTTAAGATAAAATGGTGTATTTTATCAGAAAGAACAAGCTAATACTAAGCGTTAACGTTGTTCACCTGATAAAAAATACCTTGCTCGTCCATTTGTGTATTCAAGCCCTTGAGGCAATTAAGCGATTAAATCATAGCAAACACTAACATAAAGTGCAGTGTTGATTTCATCTTTGGTGGCATCAGGTTTTGCAAGACACATATTCTCAAGAATGCTTCTAGAAAGAAGGCACGGATTTTAGGGAAAATACGAGATTTTTTTACACATGCTACGGACATCAAAATTTTATAGGCCTTGGCTCTTAATCAATATTTACTCACTTGTTGGAGAATAGAAACCACAAAATAGCTTTGCTAAAGTTTATTTTCCACAGCTTGAAGAACCAAGTCACATAATGGGATGCCTAAGACGTAAACAGATATCAAGATAGTTAATAATTGGCTTATCTCTATAAGAAAAACAGATATGGTTGGCTTCAAAATAAGGCATTTTGATAAGCTGAAGGGGTAAGTTTCTCCTCTTCCCATCCTCATGGGGAGTTAAGAATATCACCCAAACGAAGACGAAAAATTTTTAGGTGTTGCCATTCTTTCCATAAAGAGGCAAGGCTTAATATAGGACCAGAAATATTAGCTAGCGAAAAGATAAAAGGCAATAAATTGCCCTAGCGTGATTTGATTTTGAAAAACTGCTTGAGCACCAAAAAAATAACAAAAATGGTGAAAAGATCGCTAAAAATGTGACTCATGGCTCCATTTAGAAGATGCAATTTAGCAGTTGTGATGCTTTGATCCAAATTACGAGTTAAAGTTTTTTGCGTACGTGTTGTATCGTCTGGTTCTTTCACATGCACTTTGATAGTTTCAAGATTGATAAAACTTTTGATGAGATGAGATTGATGGGCTACTTGCAGGGAGTGAAGGTATGGCGTAATTGGCGACGTAAAAAAGAACCGACCAATACTAAGACTCCATTTATAAGGGCAAGATGATGAGAACAATAAAGGTCAGTTGCGAACTGATGAAGAAGAGTGCTGCGAGATAAATGATAGAAAAAAGAACATTCAAGACAATTATTGCGATAGTTTCCGTTAAAAATACATATTATATTAAACTCTTCGAGGCGTGTAAATAATTTCCCTACTTGCCAAGTAGGTAAATACAGGTAGTGAGAAGCTTAACACATGGATGTAATACGGTATCCAGATTCTAGAGTTAGCCGATTGGCTAAATAAGTCCTAAAATAGCCTGTGAGAGAGCTAAGAACTGTGCTAAACAGCATGATAGCAATATAAGGACAACGATAGCATAGAAGCTTTTTGCATGCTGGAAGAATAGAATACGGTCAATAATTGCTTGAAAAATAAAATGATTAACCAAGCCAAGAAGACGCAAAACAATGACAACGAGATTGAATTCGATGACATAATGAATAGTATTTCTTAATGGCTTTTGTGAACCAAGAAAAGGATACTATCTTTTCAGGTTGATTGCTCATTCATTTTTATGATTTTGTTAAGAAAAAGCTACGCTTCATGTATCATGTTTCAGCAACATTGTAAATAAAACTATATTCTTGTTACAATTTATGTTTTATAAATAACAATATACAAATAATATATTGTTATTTATATTTAATTTTTAGAGAAATTATTTTTTTCATTTGAAAACAATATTTTATATATGAAATTTTTTCTTTATTATTATTGATTTTTTTGTAACTATATTAATTTACATCAAATTTTAGATAAATATAATATTCTGCTCTCATTAAAAAAATAAACCCGTAGGGGACGCTTATTGTTACCTTACTATAGAATTTCTCTTCTTATCCTTATAATAAAATGTCTCACCATAAAACGTCGTATGCGTAAAATCATTTGACTATGGTATCTTAATTTAGAATTCGATATTTTTATCCATAGATCACGCGCTAGAAAGAACCTATAAATTACTTTGAGTAAGATCAAGAATTTAAGAGTGTGTTTATGGGTGTTGAGAGATGGTAATTGGTTTATTCGTTTCCGCTTGTCTTAAAATTTATTTGGGAATTAAGCTGCGTTACTAAGAGAGTATATCTTACTTCTCAGCTTTACTTCTCATCCTGAGAAAGAGGGAGTAAAGCGATTTCTGTATCAAGTGCTTCCATAAAATCGATAATAAAAGCCGCATTCGCACCAAAATCTCTTGGCAAATAACGTGAAGCAGAACGCATATCAACAAAAGTTGTATCTCCTTCATCGATTAAACGAATAACAATATCCGAAATAAAGCCAAGGTAAAAAGACTTTGCTACTGTTTCAATATAAAGTTCATCTTCTTCACCTTTAAACTTTTTTTGAGCTATAACTGGCCAATCATAGGCAGCTAAAACATTAAGAACGGATTCGCGAATACGATCAGGCGAACCGTCATAACGGCGTCCCGACATTTCCGGCCATTGTGACATCTGTAATGCTGCTTGTTCAATCAAAACACTCTTTAATGGTAAGGCATCGCTAGGACGTGCGGTACGAAAAAAGGTTGGTGGCCTTTGTATATCAGTAGAAACGTCATGAAGAGCTGGTAAAGTAAACCAAAATCCCCAAAATAACACTAATGGTATGGCTGTGGTCAGCGAATAAATAATTCCTCTTAAAGCTTTCATTCCACCTAGAGCACCATATACCCACAAGCTGTAAAGTGCTTTTACAGCGAAAAAAAGAGAAACAACCACACAGCAAGCAGAAATTATTATCAAAATCATAAAGACAGTTACATCAATTACCGAAAAGCGTTGTAAAAGGATTGAAAATAACAAAATCAAGAATGCTAATCCGCCAAAGCGGGGTGACCATACTGCTGCTCTTGAGATTAACCTAACATATTTTTTTTTCATGAAGTTTTCTTTCCCTCAACTGTAAATCCTAAGCAAAAATTCTCTTCAAATTCCAGATTTTACAAAAAGCTTTTAGTTATACAACAAAAGTAAAGCACTTATTTTTGAGATCAAGGATGCTTGATGACCATCAATTTCCAGTAATTATTCTAGCTCATTCATTAAGGGCAATAATCATTTTCTCTATAGTTTATAGTCAGGCAAATTTTATAGGACTAGTTTTAAAACACATAGAAATAAATTTAGATGATAAGCTTTACAGTTTCTATAAGTGTGTTTGTTCAGAATTTTAAGCTATCTTTTACTTTTTGATCAAAAGAAGAGTTTTTTATCGGATATGATATGATTCTGTGAAACAGAGGTTTTATTCTATTTGATATTTATAATTAAATGCTGTTTTTATCTTCTTGTATAGGAGGTTTGTGTTTCAACAAAGGATTATTGTGGAGAGTATTATGTATGATGTTTTGTCTCAGAAAAATGCAATTATTTAAAAGTTATAGTGAGAGTTGCATTCTTATTCTGATATTATGTCGATTACAGTTGAAAATAACTATTTTGATATGCTTTTGTTTACTCTTATAGAAAGAAACATGTATATAGTTAGAGATTACTGCACTTTTATGCATTCAACATGCGACAGGTTGCAGATGAAAAGAAGGCTTCGCTTTCTTTCTGTGCAAGTAAAGAAGGAGTAAAGATACGTAATATAGCAAAACCTTTATTCAAATTTTTAGCGACTAAAACTGAATTGATATTGTTTTGAGGCTTTGACTGTTTGAGTTCTATGATATGTATCGGTTTTCCAATGATGAGGTCGAGGGTAGCATTAGGGGCTGTGTGGTCATTAAGGCTGTAGAAAATAATTCCATCGTATGTGTAGGCTGCTAGTGACCAAAATTGTGTTGTCTTTAAAGCTTTTAAATGAACAGGGCCATTTTCGAGATCAAATCTGCAGACTTTAAGAACAAAGAGTGGATCAGTTGACTGTTGAATAGGGTTACTCGCTTCCAAGTCAACGAATTGATAAGAAGATCCCGATTTTTTAAGCTCTATCCATATATTATTTTGTGCCCAATAGGGTATTAGAAATAGAACACAAATATGAGTAATGATAGCACCAATGATTGCAAGAAGCGCGATATAAATAAATCTAGTCACAGTTTTTGTGTCCTGATAGAATTCGTTCTACAGAGGGCATCGTAAGTTTTTGTAATGCCGTTGCAGAGATGATTGAGGTATCGTACAAAGTAAGAATAAGTCCAAATTCTTTTTGACTGATAGTTGCAAGCCAATTGCCGATTTGTGGTGTTGGTGCGATGTTGATGTGCAATGAGCCATCATTTTCATAGGTAACATTATCAGTATAGAGTTCGAAAGGTATTTCTTTGGAAGAAGTATAAGGTTTGAGGGATTTGTTGGCTGTATAGATGGTAAAGAGACGGGCTTCAGGGATGTGTCCTTTGAGTAAATAATGGCAATAGGAGCGTAATGGATGCCCGTGGTTATCTTTCCAAATTTGGAAAATAAGGCCCTCTGTGCGTCCCATTGAAATTGCACCTCGTTTGGCAGCACGCGCGCGCGTATAGGGATCAGTATTGGATGTTCCAATTTGAGGGTAAGCACTCCATTCTCCAATCGTGAAGCGTCCAAAATTGTTAAAGAAATTAAGTATATAGTGAACACTCAGTGTTCCACATAAAATTGAACAAGCAAAGATGAAAAGGGGAATAATGATCTTAATAAACATTGTAGGATATCTCGAATTCAAAGCTTTGAAGCCCCAATAGGTTCCTTTTTCAAAGAGATTGCAGATAACTTTTTCAGGTCATTGTTAATCAGATGTACAATATCTAGTGTTTCAGAGGAGAGTGTATAGGGTATTGGGGATGCAAGTACAGAATCATGGTTGGAGGGATGTGTTGGTGGTTGATAAGGGAGAAGAGAATCTTTTACGCCATATAGTTGTTTAAGCATAATATTTTGATGTGCAGAAAGCATAATACGGTGCCATATCATGGCAGGAAGACCACCACCAAAAGCACGATTCATTGGTGAAAAGTCATCATTGCCTATCCATACAGCTCCAGTGTAATTGCCAGTAAACCCAACAAACCATGCATCGCGATAGGATTGTGATGTTCCAGTTTTTCCGGCAACAAGGGTCATAGGGAGAGCAGCACGTTTTCCTGATCCTCGTGTTGTAACTCCAACCATCATTTGGTTCATATAAGCTGCTGACTGACGACTGAGGACTTGATGTGGTTTGTTACCGTTATGTTCAAAGTCCCACACCACCTGTCCATTTATTGTCCTGATTTGCGTGAAACCATGACGATTTCCAGCTTTTCCTCCATTAGCAAAGACATTAAAACCGGTTGCTTGATCCATAGGGGTCATATTGGATGTACCCAGGACCATAGTTTTATGTGATAAAATGTGTGCATGAATCCCCATATTTTTGATAAGATTTATGATGGGTTGAGTATCGCGGTTAAGATATTGATAGGTAAGATAGACAGGTACTGTATTGATAGAAAAAGCTAAAGCTGTTGCCAAATCTATTTTACCAAGATAATGACCAGAATTGTTTTTAGGTGACCACCCTCCCCAATTGATGGGAGCATCTAAGACGATTGTGGAGGGAGATAGACCATGTTCCATTACTGCTGCGTAGACATACGGTTTAAATGAAGAACCAGGTTGTCGACCACCTTGTGTTGCTCTATTAAATTGGCTTTTATTATAATCAACTCCTCCAACAATTGCACGTACAGCGCCGTTATTGTCAAGTATGACGGTAGCGGCTTGTGTGACGCGGTATTGTTGACCATATTGCTGTAAGTAATATGCGATTGATTTTTCTGCTGCTTTTTGGATATCTGGATCAAGAGTGGTTTGAATAGTTAAAGTATGACTCGGCAGTTGGTCACGCATTTTTTTAACTTCATCAAATGCCCAATCAAGAAAATAATCAGGATGATTATTTTCTATTTTTGTAAGTACTCTGGCGGGATGACGATGGGCATTGACAATTTGTCCCTCAGTCATTAAACCGCTGTTAACAAGATTAGCAAGTACTACATTGGCACGTGTTTGGGCAGCAAAGAGGTGGTTATGAGGAGCATATTTAGTTGGGGCTTTGAAAAGTCCTGCTAACATAGCGGATTCGCTAAGGGATATATTACCTATGTTTTTCCCAAAATAAAATTTTGCAGCTGTTGCAATACCAAAATTATTTCCTCCCATATATGCACGGTCAAGATAAAGCTGCAAAATCTGTTTTTTGCTGAAGTTTGCTTCTAACCAAAGAGCAAGATAGGCTTCTTTGATTTTTCGTGTTATAGTTCTCTCATTTGTTAAGAACAAATTTTTAGCAAGTTGTTGTGTAAGGGTTGAACCACCTTGAACTACACTTTTAGCTTGTATATTTTGCAAGATTGCTCGTGTGAGACCTTGCAAGTCAATTCCCCAGTGATCGAAAAAATGACGGTCCTCTGTTGCGAGAACAGCTTTAATAACATAATCAGGCATTTTTTCAACGGGTACAAACACAGTTGGTAATGCGCCACGGTGACCTATGGGATTTCCGTAGCGATCTAGAAAAAGAATGGAAAATTTTTTAGGTAAATACCAATCTTTTTTTGTTAATTCGAAAACAGAAATACCAACAATGGTGAAAAGAGTAAAACTAATCAATCCTAATGACAGTGTTTCATTTAAAATTTCTACTATAAAGCGTTTCCATCCACGGGTATGAAAATATTGTGAGACTATTTTTGCTCTGTTCCAGAACAAACTGTTCGCAGAGCAGATGCGATAAAGTGCTGTGTCAAACAGTGCATCTAATTCAATGAGTGCTGGGCTATGAAATGATCTATTATGTTTTTCTTCTTTTTTTTTAAAAAAATCAAACATTTAAAGAGAGCCTATAACAAAGAAATGCAACCAAACAAATCTATAATAATATATGGTACAGAAGTAATTTTTTGCTATAGTACTAACAGAGAAAGTGTTTAGTTTAGAATGAAGGCTATTTATTGTAGGCTATGTATTAAGATTTTACGATTTGTTTAAAAATCTTTCTTTGTATCATTTTATTAATTATTAAAAAGCTTTTAGGTTGAAATTTTTAAATTTTGTAATATTATTAAAACGCTATTCTGAAACAAAATAAATTATTCCTCAAGCATTTTTAATAAACAAACATTGGTTGTTTTATATTCAAAAAAGTAGATAGAATAGATTGAAATATCTATGATGAAAAAAGTTTTCTTATTCGTGATGATAACAGCTTTTTTAGGAACAGATTCTGTTCTAGCTGCTGGTTGTACCGAAGTGGGCAAGGGGATAGCTACTCAAAAGAATGGAGTATTGGTACGTTCAAAACCAGTTGTTCAAGATGGAAAGGATATGTGTATGATTGTGGTTGTTGTGCCAGCTCGTGATGGTGAAAAGCTGCGCCGTGTTGAGGTTTTCGTTCCCGCCGATTAGTGTTTGGCAGATGTTGTGATGCGTATTTTAATTGTTGAAGATGATCGGAATCTCAATCATCAATTAGCAGAAGCTATAAGAAGTGCAGGTTATGTTTCAGATAGTGCTTTCGATGGTGAAGAGGCTTATTTTTTAGGAAGTACAGAGACTTATGATGCTGTCATACTCGATATTGGTTTGCCACATATAGATGGAATTCGTGTTGTTGAAAAATGGCGACAAGAAGGATGCACTATGCCTGTCTTAATGCTAACAGCACGAGATCGCTGGTCTGATAAAGTGCTTGGCATTGATGCTGGTGCTGACGATTATGTTGTTAAGCCATTTCATTTGGAAGAAGTGATGGCCCGGTTGCGGGCATTAATTCGTCGAGCTACTGGCCATGCTGCAAGTACGTTATGCTGCGGTAGTGTTTTGTTAGATACTAAGACCTCTCGTGTTTTTGTTGATGGTCAGTTGATTAAATTAACATCCTATGAATTCAGACTTCTCTCATATCTTATGCATCATTGTGATAAGGTGGTTTCAAGGACAGAGCTTATTGAACACCTTTATGATCAGGATTTTGACAAGGATTCCAATACGGTTGAAGTTTTTGTAGGTCGGTTACGTAAAAAGCTTGGGGTTGATTTGATTGAGACCATTCGTGGAATGGGTTATCGAGCAAGAGCACCAGGTGATCAATGAGTGTCCTGAAGAACAAGAGCTGGCTTAAGGAAATATTTTTTCTCGTTGGAAAGTCTCTCAGCTTACGCGTTATGATTTTATCAACATTATGGGTCGTTATTTCTCTTTCTTCGATTTCTGCAGTCAGTATTTTATTTTATCGGCGTTCAAGTGAACAAAGCCTAGAGCGTATCCTTTCTGTTCAGCTTTACAGTCTTATTGCGGCAGTGACTGTATCACCTGAAGGGAATTTAATGGGAAGTTTTGGGATTGATGATATTCGTTATTCAGATCCTAAATCGGGGTGGTTTTGGGAGGTTATTGCTATATCATCTAATCTACAAGGAAGGCTTACATCTCCATCATTGGGAACTGGGAGAATATTTTCACCAAGTGATGCTGATATACCTTTTGACAACAAATTCTTTCGCTCTTATCGGATAAAGGGGGAAAATGGTCAGAAGTTACAAGTGATAGAGAGTGACGTAGTTCTTGATAATCAAAATCATATTGCGCGTTTTCGTCTTGTCGGGAATATTGATGAGGCACATGCACAAGTTCGGGAATTTAAACGCACTTTACAAATTTTTCTTTGGAGTTTTGGTATAGGTAGTGTTCTTATCAATATCGCTATCATTTTCTTTAGTTTCCAACCATTGAAGCTTATCCGACAAGCATTAAATGATATTCGTGAGGGCAGGGTTAACTACGTGAATACGGATTTAGTAAGCGAAGTTATGCCGTTGGCACAAGAGATGAATGCTCTCATTAGTAATAATCAGCGTATTATTGAACGGTTTCGGACACAGGTTGGTAATCTAGCTCATTCCTTGAAAACGCCGTTGTCAGTTCTTGTGAATGAGATTGATAAAATGTGCGGTGAACAGGCTCTTTTATTGAAAGAGCAAGTGCAAATAATGCGATCTCAAATAAATCATTATTTACAGCGTGCTCGGATTGCTGCACAATGCGATAGTGTCGTTTATCATACTTCTGTCCGCAGTGTGATTAATCGTCTGATACGGGTTATGGAAAAGCTTAACCCTGAAAAACAATTTCAATTTGTTATGGATGTCGATGATATTATTTTTTCTGGTGAACGAGAAGATTTAGAGGAAATAGTAGGGAATTTAGTTGAGAATGCTGCTCAGTGGTCTCACACGAAAGTTCTTATCTCCTGCCGTTTAGAGAAAAATATTGAAAAAACAGAATGTTTTAGTATTTTTGTAGAAGATGATGGTATTGGTTTAACAAAAGACAAAATTGATGAAGCTTTGAAAAGAGGATGTCGACTTGATGAAAGTAAGCCGGGAACGGGGTTAGGATTAGCGATTGTTTCAGATATGGTGAATGAATATGGGGGCAGTCTTTTTTTATCGCGTTCTGATTTGGGTGGGGTATGTGCAAAAGTTGTATTAACAAGATGGGGATGAATTATTTTTTCTTTTTTAGAGCATGTATATCGAAGTTTGTAAGTGTACAGCATTGTTATTCCATGATATAGAGAGCACAGAGCTATTTTAGAATTCTAAGAGCTATATCTGTATTAAAATTAAAATAACATTTTATGCTTTTGCTACCTATGAGAAAAATGAATGATGGACTTTACATTGTTCTCCATAAGAAAATGGGATTTATCATTTTATATTGGTGCTTTTGTGCATAAGGAAGAAGTATAAATTGGCTAGGTTTTTTACTTTTCATATTGTTAGCAGAATACTATGCTCTTATTAGTTTTAGCAGCATTTTTTCTCACTTTTCTCGCAAGTATTCTTTTCTTTTTGTTGCATCACTATGGGACAAAAAAAGAGTTAAATGTTCAAGACATTGATAATAATAACAGCTGTGTATATTCGATTAAGCCTAATAAATCTTACACGCATTATAAAAATGGCCATATTCTTAAAGCGTTGAGTATTTTGTTTGTCATCTTTGTGACTTTGAGCATATACGGTCTTACAGGCGATCCAAAAGTTAAAAGTTATTTTTTTAGCGAACTGATGCGTAAGGATCCCAAAACGCTTAGTAAGCGTGAAGAGCTTGTTCGTCTACAAGTGCTTTTTTTACGTTTACCTTATGATGGCAAATTAGCAGATGCGTTAGCAGTAGGGTATCTCGAGGAAGGTCATTTTCAAGATGCAGTGAACATTTATTTAGATGCACTTCGCTTAAATGGAGAATCGGCACAGCGACTTGTTGGGTATGGGTTGGCATTGGTTGGTTATGAAGGCGGAATTATTACACAAGAGGCACAAAATATTTTTCAAAAAGCTGTGGTTTTAGCGCCAAATGATTTTTATCCTCGTTTGTTATTAGCTGAAGCGTTTCATCAGGCAGGCAAGACCGCACAGGCAGTGCAATTTTTACAAGATTTTCTTAATACAATGCCTGAAGATTTTGTGGGACGATCACGTGTTGAAGCCATGATCGTTCAGTTACGTGATGCATCCGATTAAAATATTGAGAAAAGTGATTGTGCCATTCTAGTTATTAGGTTAGAGGGGATACTTAAGAGTGTTAAAGATATTGGATAAAAAGTTGCGTCCGTATGCAAGATATGCCAAGTTATCTTTGAAAAATAAGGCATGTGAATAATAAATTATACACCGCATAATTTTCGTAGTCAGCTTATGAACAGTTACCCGTTTCATACCTTTTCTTCATTGAGAGACGTTTTACAGCAGCGAAAAAAAAATCGTTTGCTGATAGTTCTATTATGTTGTTTGGTTATAGCAATTGGAACCAGTCTTATTATGTATGCAATGCGTAATACGGTGAGTTTTTTTCGAATGCCGTCTGAAGTCACAAGAGAAGATATTCTCATGGGACGTTCTTTGCGTTTAGGAGGTTTTGTTGAAAAGGGAACAGTTGAATATGTAGGAAAGATGAAAGTTATTTTTTTCGTAACCGACAACGTAAAACACGAAAAAGTTATTTTTAATGGTATCTTACCGGATCTTTTTCGTGAAGGTCAAGGTGTTATTGTAGAAGGATATTTTGATAAGCAGGGTTTTTTTATCGGTACGCGCATTTTAGCAAAACATGATGAGACTTATATGTCTAAAGAAACAGCTGATCGCTTGAAAAAATATTACAGTAGGGAGAAATAATTCGATTGTGCTCGTTGAATTGGGTCATATTTTTTTAGCAGCAGCACTTGCAGTGAGTTTATTGCAAGCATTCTTACCTTTTTTAGGCATTTTATGGAGGGAGCGTTCGTTAATGCGAATAGTTGTTCCTCTAACTCATATTACTTTTACATTATTATTCTTATCTTTTTTGATTATTGTCTATTCTTATATTGTTTCAGATTTTTCTGTTTTGAATGTTGTTGAAAACTCTCATTCAGAAAAACCCATGCTGTATAAAATCACTGGCGTTTGGGGCAATCATGAAGGATCTGTATTATTATGGATTTTAAGTCTAGCTTTTTTCAGTACATTAATGGCACTCTTTAGCCAACATTTACCAGAACAGTTTAAGGCACTAGTTTTAATCTGCCAAAGTTGGATTACAAGTGCTTTTCTTTTATTTACCCTTTTTATGTCCAATCCATTTTTGCGTGTTAATCCACCGGCATTGCAAGGAAAAGATCTTAATCCTCTTTTACAGGATATTGCATTAGCGATCCATCCACCACTTCTTTATTTAGGTTATGTTGGTTTTTCACTTTGTTTTTCTTTTGCAATAGCTGCATTAATTATGGGGCATGTTGATGGTCATTGGGCGCGTTGGGTTCGTCCTTGGCTTTTACTTGCTTGGTGTTTTTTAACATTAGGTATTATGGTTGGATCTTATTGGGCTTATTATGAGTTAGGATGGGGTGGTTACTGGTTTTGGGATCCGGTTGAAAATGTTTCGTTTATGCCTTGGCTTTCAGGAACAGCTTTTTTGCATTCTGTTCTTGTTCTTGAAAAGCGAGAAACATTGAAAAATTGGACTTTATTTTTGGCTCTTCTTACTTTTTCTCTTGTTCTTATGGGAACTTTTCTTGTTCGTTCTGGTCTTTTAATGTCAGTGCATAGTTTTGCTGTTGATCCAGCACGGGGACAGGCAATTCTTGCTATTTTGTTTTTTTTTACAGGAGGAGCTTTTTTTCTTTTTGCTTTGCGCGTACCTGTTTTGCAAAAAGGGAGGTTATTTCATCCAATTTCGCGTGAAGGTTTTATTGTTTTAAATAATTTATTACTCATAACAATAACAGCGACAGTCTTAGTTGGTACACTCTACCCTTATTTTATTGAGGCATTAACTGGCCAAAAAATTTCTGTAGGTGCTCCCTTTTTTAATCTTACCTGTGGGCCTTTAATGATCTTATTGTTATTATTGGTTCCATTTGGATCAAGGATAGCATGGAAACGTGGTGATTTCCTCGCAGTTTTTGAACGGCTGTGGTTTGTTTTTACATTAGTTGGTATAGTCTATTTTATTACATTTTATGCAACTTCTTTACGTGATATTTTTGCTGCTTTAGGAATTGGTCTTTCAGCTTTTGTTTTCTTAGGCAGTTTGGCTGATCTTTGGGAGAAGAGTGGGTATCACAAGACAACTTTTGGGGTGCGGATTAAGAGGTTTATTGGTTTACCATGGCCCGTTTTGGGTGCGGCAGTGGCGCATATGGGGCTAGGCGTTACATTGTTTGGTATTATCTGTGTGGCAACTTTTGCGCAAGAGCGCATTCTAACTATGCACATAGGAGATATGGTAACGATAGGGGATAAAATCCTTCGTTTAGATGAAGTGCGCGATGGCATTGGTCCAAATTATTCGGCAACGGAGTTTCATTTTACAATACATGAAAATAAAAATGTTATACGCAGCGTAACAGCATCAAAGCGGTTCTATTCAAGTCAAAATACGTCAACAACGGAAGTTGGTATTCGAAATTATGGCTTATCCCAGTTATATATTGTGCCGAGACGTATAGATGACCGAGGATTTATTTTGCATATATTGTGGAAGCCTTATATAATATGCATTTGGTTAGGAGCATTGATGATGGCTATGGGAGGCTGTTTTTCTCTTTTGGGTTATTGGTTCCGCATTGGGGCGCATAACAGAGTGCTTATTGCTTTAAATTTCCTAAAAAGACATTGAGATGAAAAATGTATTGCTTTGGATTTTATTTTTTTTAACCGTATTTTTTCCTTTGCGGTTAGTGATAGCAGTGGAGCCGGATGAAATTTTAAAGGATACAGTGCTTGAGTTACGTGCACGAAATATTTCATTACATTTGCGCTGTCCGATTTGCCAAAATCAAACAATTGATGATTCAGATTCTCTTTTAGCACGTGATTTACGACTTTTGATTCGGGAACGATTAAAAATGGGGCATACTAATCAACAAATTATTGATTTTCTTGTTGAGAGATATGGTGAGTTTATTCTCTTGAATCCGCCATTTAATAAAACAACCTGGTTTTTATGGTTGTTTCCTTTGATAATGATCGTTATTAGCACAAGCACCATATTTTTTCGGATAAGACAATGCAAACACAAAAAATAATGATCTTAAATACCGATGCAGAGAAACAGTGAGAATACTGTTGCGTTAAAAAAGATGTTATATGAAAAAAAATTTAGATCAGTTAAATTGGTCATTCAGCCTTATTGATCAGGATGTATTATTGTGTACTTAAATCTTACAAAACTTTAACAATTTAGACAGAAAACGGTAAGGTGTGCTGTTTTATAAGGAGTCTGACTTGGAATAAAAAATATGATTAAATAGGAGCATATACCAAATGGTTAAAAAAACTTTCTTTAAAGCATTAGTCGCAGTAAGTTTTTCTGCTGCATTGGAAAGTGCACTGTTTTTTAGTGGCTGTGGATCAAGTTTGTGGACGACGACGGCTAATGCAAATTCTGTATTTACTTCGTTAATGCAACAGCAAGGATTTGCAGATATTGTTTCTCAAGTGAAACCTGCAGTTGTAGCAGTGCAGGTGAAGAGTGATAAAAAGGAAGACCGTTTCTTTAGCAATTTTTTTAGTGGTCCAGGAATTGACCAATTACCAGATCAACATCCTTTGAAAAGATTTTTTAAAGAGTTTTATGATTTTGATAAACCTAAAAATAAGTTTCCATCGCGTTCGAGTAAACTCCGTCCTATAGCTTTTGGGTCGGGTTTTTTTATTTCGTCTGACGGTTATATTGTGACTAATGATCATGTAATTTCTGACGGTACAAGTTATTCTGTTGTTCTTGACGATGGCACAGAACTGAATGCAAAGCTCATTGGGAAAGATCGACGAACCGATCTTGCAGTATTGAAAGTAGATGAGGAAAGAAAATTTTCGTATGTTGATTTTGGTGATGATTCAAAGCTTCGCATTGGTGATTGGGTTGTTGCTATAGGTAATCCATTTGGTCTTGGTGGAACTGTAACAGCAGGGATTGTTTCTGCACGTGGACGTGATATTGGCACTGGTGTTTATGATGATTTTATTCAGATTGATGCTGCTGTTAATAGAGGAAACTCAGGCGGTCCAACTTTTGATTTGAATGGTAAAGTTGTTGGGGTTAATACAGCAATTTTTTCTCCTTCTGGGGGCAATGTTGGAATTGCTTTTGCTATTCCGGCAGCGACAGCAAAACAGGTTGTGCAGCAACTTATTGAAAAGGGTTCAGTGCGGCGTGGTTGGCTTGGTGTACAGATTCAACCTGTAACGAAGGAAATTTCTGATTCAATTGGTTTGAAAGAGGCTAAAGGTGCTTTAGTTACTGATCCGTTGAAGGGCCCTGCAGCGAAGGCTGGTATCAAAGCAGGTGATGTGATTATTTCAGTGAATGGTGAAAAGATTAACGATGTTCGTGATCTAGCAAAGCGTATTGCAAATATTGAACCAGGAGAAATAGTGACTTTAGGTGTTTGGAAATCTGGTAGGGAGAGTAATATTAAGGTTAAGCTTGATTCAATGCCTAAAAATGAAGATAAGGAAAAGGGTTCAAAATATTCAAATGAACGCAGTGATTCAGATGAGATATTGGAAGATTATGGTTTGATTGTTGCTCCTTCTGATGAAGGTTTAGGGTTGGTTGTAACTGATGTGGATTCAGATTCAGACGCTGCAGATAAGGGAATACGTCCTGGTGATGTTATTGTAACAGTTAATAATAAACCTGTTAAAAAGGCTTCTGATATTACTGATACAATCAAGAATGCCCAAAAGCTAGGACGAAAAGCCATACTCCTACAAGTGCGAACAAAGGATGAAAATCGTTTTGTTGCTCTTCCAATTTTCAAAAAATAGTATTTTGTTGTTAGTAGGGCAGAGGTTTTGTAGATTTCTGTCCTACAATGCGATTTTATAAAAATAACGGAGATACGTTTTATGAAGATACTCGTTATCGAAGATGATCGTGAGACGGGACGTTATCTCGAAAAGGCTTTTTTGGAAGTAGGACATTCAGTTGATGTCGCGTATGATGGGGATACTGGATATGCCTTAGCTGAAATGGAAAATTACGACGTAATGGTTATTGATCGAATGCTTTTGCATCGTGATGGTCTTTCTATTATTACTGAATTACGCGCTAAAGGCAATGAAACACCAGTTCTCATCCTTTCAGCTTTAGGGCAAGTCAGTGATCGTGTGACGGGTTTGCGTGCAGGAGGGGATGATTATTTGACAAAGCCTTACGCTTTTTCTGAACTTCTTGCCCGTGTTGAAGTGCTGCAAAGACGGAAAAATCCTAAAGAGGCAGAAACAGTTTATTGTGTCGGCAATCTTGAGCTTGATCGGTTAGCGCATACAGTGAAACGAGGTAGTAGAAATATCGTATTGCAACCACGAGAGTTTCGTTTACTAGAATATTTAATGCGATATGCTGGTCAAGTTGTAACACGTACTATGCTTTTGGAAAATGTTTGGGATTATCATTTTGATCCGCAAACAAATGTCATTGATGTTCATATATCCCGTTTGAGAGCAAAAATTGAAAAAGATTTTGATGTCCCACTTCTCCATACTGTGCGTGGAGCTGGTTATATGCTGAAAGCACCAGATAATAAGACATGAATCATTTGATCAATATAATGCGCACAACTGCGTTAAGGCTTTCCGCACTATATATTTTATTGTTTGGATTGGTGGCAACAGGACTTTCTATTTATATGACGGATTTTTCTGCTTCGTTGTTAACGGAGCAAACGGAGCAAGCTTTACATGAAGAATTAAGGTATATCGAAGATGCTTATAATTATGGTGGACTTCCTTTATTAATACGCACTATTGATTATCGTTCACGACAACCAGGAGCTTTTCTTTATCTTGTTACTGACCATATGGGGCGTATTTTAGCAGGTAATGTTGCACGTATTGAATTAGGTCTTTTGAAGCATAATGGCTTTATTGCAAATTCTTTTTTATATTCACGTTTTGGTGAACATGGCAAAACAGGTGAACATCGAGCTTTGGCAATCGTTGTTGATTTGCCCAATGCTATGAAGGTTCTTATAGGACGGGATTTAGATGAACCAGAACGTTTTGCTGCGGTTATTCGTAAAGCAGTCATAATTGCTCTTGCGGCAATGGTTGGAGGGGCTTTACTCATATGGTTTTTTGTTGGTAGGCGAGCATTACAAAGGATTGATCATGTTACAGCCGCCTCCCAACGTTTGATGGGTGGTGATTTCAGTGGACGTTTGCCTGTTTCAGGGGTAGGGGATGAGTTTGATCGATTGTCTGCTAATCTTAATGTTATGTTAGACCGCATTGAAGAATTGAATATTGGTTTACGTCAAGTATCAGATAATATTGCTCATGATCTGAAAACACCGCTGACACGCCTTAGAAATCGGGCTGAAGAGGCACTTTCTGGGCAAAAGACAAATCTTGAATATCGTCAAGCACTTGATGATGTTATTGCTGAATCAGATCAACTTATTCGTACTTTTAATGCTATTTTAATGATTTCACGCATTGAAGCGAGCAGTACAATTGAACATCTTGAAGTTATGAATATGAAGCTGATCCTAGAAGATGCTGTTGAACTTTATGAACCTTTTGCTGAAGAATCAGGTGTTTTGCTTTGGTTAGGGGAAACATTTGATAAAGAGCTGAAATTGAATCGTGAGCTTGTTGCGCAATCGATTTTTAATCTTATTGATAATGCGATCAAATATGCTTCTAAAGATGGAAGGAAGGCGAAGGTCTGCTTATCGATGGAATATCGTGGTAAACATTTATTAGTTGTCGTTAGCGATAATGGTCCAGGAATTGCAGCAGATAAACGTGAAAAAGTAATGGAACGATTTGTTCGCCTTGAAGAAAGTCGTACACAGCCGGGTTTTGGTATTGGTTTAAGTATAGCAAAAGCTGTTATGAAATTTCATGGAGGTGAACTGTTACTTGAAAATGCAAACCCAGGACTTAGGGCTATTTTATTATTTCCCTAAATTTTTTGTTTAATTGTTTGATATACATCTGCCTAATTTTTCCTTGGAGTATAAAGCAATAAAAAGAAAGCAAAAATGTTTTTCAAGGAAATGTGATGAAAAATGCTTTTTTAAAAACGAAGCTTCTTCCTTTATGTTCCCCTGATGACGGTGTTCCTCAATGGCTGAAAGAAATTGAAGAACAAGGAAGAAAAGAAAATTTAAAATCACTCGTTTCCTCTATTTCAGACAAGGGAAAACAAATTGATTTTATACGCGCAGTTATAACCTTATCGTCCTTTTTGCGTGAGGTTTTAATCGCCAATCCTTCGTATCTTAGCCCCTTGTTAAATGTTAATATAAAAATAAGACTGGGCGAAATTATAAATGATATTACGCTTATTGATAAGGGTGAATCTAACACGAAGCTTCATTGATGGCGGCTTTAAGGGATAAAAAACGGGAAGCACATGTTCTCATTGCTTTAGCTGCTTTGAGTGGTGTTTTTACTTACCAAGTCTCATGCGTTTGGTTGACACGTTTGGGAGAAGCCGTATTAGGAGTAGCTCTCCGTTTTTTCTTAAGAGAAGCACATGATCACGGTAAGATAAATTTGTCGAACCGTGAGGATCTGGAAAAAGATTGTGGTTTAATCATTTTAGGAATGAGGAAACTGGGGGCAGAAGAACTTAATTATTCTTCTGATATTGATCTTATTGTTTTCATTAATGAAATGTCACCCCATATTGGTAATCTTTCTGAGAGTATCGATCTATTCTCTAAAATGGTCCGTCGATTGATCCGTATTATTCAGAACGTACAGCAGAGGGCTATGTGTTTCGTCTTGATTTTCGTCTTCGACTAGATCCGAGTTCAACTTCTTTGGCATTAACGGTGAAGATTGCATTACGTTATTACGAAGGACGTGGATAAAATTGGGAGTGAGCAGCTATGATTAAGGCACGTCCAGTTGCTGGTGATAAAAGGGCAGGCTTTAATTTCTCAGAGAGCTTTTTCCTTATATACGGCGGAAATATTTAGATTATGCTGCTATTGTTGATATTCATTCGATCAAACGTCAAATTCACGCTTATAAAAATTATGGTCAAATTACGGCGTATGGCCATAATAACATAAAGTTAGGACGAGGCGGTATTCGTGAAATCGGTTTTTTGTCCAGACACAACAACTCATTGCTGATGGGCGCTTTCCTCAATTGCGTGGGCGCCAAACAGTTGCAATGTTAGCAGAACTTCACACACTTTGTTGGATTAGTGAGAAAACAAGAAATAATCTTGTAAAAAGTTATGCTTTTTTACGAAATGTGGAACACCGTATTCAAATGCTTGCTGATAAATAAACACATGTTCTTCCAAATGATGTTTCTCAATTTACGGGTGTTGCATATTTGATGGGTTATCAGGAGAGTAGCAGTTTTATCCGCGATTTATTAAAAACGCTTCAGGTTGTTAAAAAACATTATGCTGCTCTGTTTGAAAATGAGCAAGAACTTGTTTTAGAAATTGGCAATTTGGTTTTTACAGGTGAAGAAAATGGTCCGGAGACATTAATAACATTAAGCCGGTTAGGTTTTGAAAGAGCGAGTGATATTTGTCGTATTATGCGCACACTTTATTGTGGGCGTTATAAAGCAACGCAATCCGTAGAAGCGCGTGAGAAATTGACGAAATTAACCCCTGCACTTTTGAAAGCTTTTGGTGCGACAAAACGAGCTGATGAAGTGATGTTGTGTTTTGATAGTTTTTTACAAGGGTTACCTTCAGGAATTCAGCTTTTTAGTCTTTTGCAATCTAATCCCTCTCTTTTAGATATGTTAGTGCTTATTATAGGAGCCGCTCCACATCTTGCAGAAATTATTACACGTAAACCCCATGTTTTTGATTGGAAAGTTAGATCCAACCATTTTTTCAGAATAGCCAACAAAAACTTATCTAAAGAAACGCCTTGAGTCTTTTTTTGAAGATGTTCGTTCTTATGAAGAAATACTTGACCACTTAAGGTTTTTTGCGGAAGAGCAACGTTTTTTGATTAGTATTCGGATTTTGAATGGTGCGATTACGGCAGAAAAAGCAGGTTTTGCTTTTACTGCACTTGCTGATCTTATAATTGAAAAAGCGTTTGCGGTAGTTCAAGAAGAGTTTTTGCCTCTTCATGGCAGTATTAAAGGGGGGAGGATGGCATACTGGGAATGGGTAAACTTGGAAGTCGTGAATTAACAGCTGGTTCAGATATTGATCTCATTTTACTTTATGAACATAATGAGGATGCGGAAATATCTGATGGAGAAAAACCTCTCTATATTTCTCAATATTATACTTGTTTGACACAGCGTTTTGTTGCAGCTTTATCTACTCTTACAAACCAAGGGGTTCTTTATAACGTTGATTTGATATTGCGTCCATTAGGTAATAAGGGGCCTATTGCTGTTTCTTTTCAATTTTTTAGGAACTATTATCGCAAGGAAGCGTGGATATGGGAACATCTTGCTTTAACACGGGCACGAGGTATCACTGGAGATTCTGATTTTTTGTAGAAGTTAGAAAATGAAGTTTGTACAATTATTGCTTTTCCTCGTGATAAGAAAAGTGTCGCAAGAGCAGTATGTGAAATGCGCACTTTGATTGAAAAAGAAAAACCGCCAAAAAATCGATGGGATTTGAAAACGATGCCTGGTGGCATCATGGATCTAGAATTTATTGCCCAATTTGCTCTTATTACGCATGTGATTGAGTTTCAAATTGGAGCAACTACAGCAGATATTTTGTCTCATTTGCCTAACAGTTTTCTTAATCAGTCATTTATTTCTAATTTACATTATGCTTATAGTCTCTATACAAATCTGAGGCAAATTATACGACTTTGTTTAAATGATTCTCTCGATCCTGATGATATGCCACCTGGATTAAGCGATCTTTTGTTAAGTAGTGTTGGGGAACTTGATTTGCTTCGTATTGAAAATTTAATTGAGGAAACTGGGAAATCGGTGTGTTCAGTTTTTTAACATGTAATGAATATTGAACATATTTTATAGTAGTTTATGGAAGAATTATATAGAATTGTGAGGTGAATTATAAAAATTATTATAGAATTATTAATAAATTTCATTAAACTAAAAACATTTTTTATTTATATTGATTTTTTTATATTTTATTTAATCATGTATTTCAGAAAATCAGATTCTAAAATTTCTACATTTTTATGAATAATACTATTTGTCAACTTTTTTATTTAATGCATGAGATCACTCAATTTATATCGAAAAGCATATCAAATCAGACACATTCATGAATTTAGAATTGCTACAGGGTTTTTTCAAAAGCAAATGGCTAGCAATGTCTTTATTGCATAAATTTATACAGGATATTACAAGGCTGTAGATATATATTGTTTTTTACTACATTGATAATGAAATTAGAGAGAGAAATAAGATAGAAATTTTTATTAAATAAGTATTTTTTTCAAAAAATTGAAATTATAATTATCTTCATAATGCCAAATAATTAAATAAAATAAATAACAGTAAAAAATATAGGAAATTTAAACAACTATTACAACATTGTTTATGAAAATTTGCTTGGCTTTTTCAATAAATATTTATTTTTTCTGTAACTGTATTATTTTTACTACATATTTTTTGAAAAAAATATGAGAATATAGAATTATTATGTGTCACATTAGCTTTTAGGGGAGCAATTATGGCTACAAAATATTTAATCACAACATCTATTTTTTCTTTAACTTTAGTTTCTGCAGTACAGGCAGCGGATGTTGCTATACCAGAACAACCGGCACCTGTTATTGCAGCTCCTGCTTTTTCTTGGACAGGATTTTATCTTGGAGGCCAAATTGGTAATTTTTCAAGTAAAATCAATGCAAGTTATTTAAAAGAAGAGAATGCAGGGAAATGGATTCCGGTTAGAAAGGAACATTTACCTAAACTTTCTGGTTTTATCGGTGGTATTTATGCAGGTTCCAATATTGATGTCGATAATGGTTTTATTATAGGTATTGATACGGATATAATGTGGTCTGATAAAAAGAATACAAGAGATCTCGGTTCGTTAAAAGAAAATCAAAATGGGGAAAAAGAAAAAAAATCAGCTAAATTAGTTTTAGCAAGAGATTCTCATGAAGACAATAATCACGAGAATGAGCATCATGCAGCGGTATCTCCTGAAACTATGCGTCATACTTTAAAACAAAAATGGACTGGTGCTACGCGGGTGAGATTTGGTTTGTCTGTTGATCGTTTGATGCCTTATGTTGCTGGAGGCATTGCTTATACGCAGCTTCGTAGTATTTTTGCCAAGGAATCTGATGTAGAAAGTAGAGCAATTGATTTTTCTGATTGGTTGCATGATGAAAAAAAGACTATGATTGGTTATACCCTTGGAGGAGGTGTTGATTTTGCAATGACTGATAACGTTATTGTGCGTGCAGAATATCGCTACTCAGATTTTGGTAAGAAGAAATTTGTCCATGATAAAGTTGAAATGGGTTACAAAACAAATGATTTCCGTGTTGGTGTAGCTTACAAATTTTAAGTTATTATAAGATTAAATATCAAAAAGTCCCATTTTCGAATGGGGCTTTTATTTTCAGATATATACTGGAGGATGTTTTAAAAGAGGAGCTAGCATCTTATTTTTCGTTGTCATAAAATTTTCATTTAGACAATCTAAAAAGAATTTTAAGTTAATGAGATCACGCTCGTAATATAATTCAACGAATAGGATGGCTAATATTTTAAATCATTATTGAATAGTCGATGTTTGAATATTTTATGATTGTTAATAGAAATAATATAAGATAATATTATTGAAATGCATTATGTAGATAGCTTTATAAGGTGGTTGTTAGAAAATAGTAGAGAGCAATTCAAGAGGTGATCAAAACAGAGAAAATATGATTACCTACTAGTCTCTTAAAATAGAAACTATAATTTTTTATATTGCATGGTAAGAATAGCAAATATGAATAATATTTTCTCATTTCAGGCTTTATTAAGAATGAAAAAATCAGTTATTTACACATCGCAGTAAGAATTAATCTTTAGACAAAAACTGTTTTGGAACGAGTTAAATAGAGTTTTATAAGTCATCTTAATGCAGGATATGGAGTATTATTGGAGGATAATAAAATAGCGTAATAGTTTTTGTTTGTGACTCCCTTAGATAAGAGATTTAAGGTATCAGTAATCTGGTGTATAGCAGGGTATAGTGCCAGAAAGAGGATTCGAAGCAAAGTAAAGATGTTACTTGTGAGCAAGAAAATCCATGAACAAGCAGCACAATAGCATGCTATTTCGGGGAAAGTTTATGATCTCATAAAAAAATGCAAAAAGCAAAAACAGAACGCATTCTGTATTTTCTACTATTTTTAAAATAATGCTGTAAATACGAAAAAATTGTGAAGCTGAATTAGAAAGAGATTATAAGATTGTAAATTGGTTCTATCCCTTTGAAGCTTAATATTCTTTTCCAATAAAAATATATATAATATTCTTATTTTAAGTTACCATACAAAAGCTGATACAGCGTGTAAAGTATTCAACTTATTTGAACTCTGTTTCAAATAAAGTGAAGTCTCTTAAACCTAAACTGTATACTTTTATAAAAAAAGCAGTTGATAGCATTAAAGGTTGCAGTAAACCTATAAGGTGCGGTAACAAAAGAGATGCGTTTAATTGGAAAAAATATATCAGATTATTTTTAATAATATGCTATTATATAAAGTATTCTTTGAGTGTGGCCTGTAAATCTGGGGAATTTTCATTTTTTCAGAATTTTTTTTATGTTCTCTATCGGAGAGAAATAATATCTTCAAAAAAGATAAACAATGTTTTGAGCTTTAGTAAAATGTCTATTAAATTTGTTCTAATATACTAAAATTACACGCTTTAAGACGGTTATCATGTGATTTATTATAGTTAGAAAACTTTTAACATAAAAGATAGCGCTGCTTCTTATTGTTTTCTTACATAAAATAATTAAAGTATGATTTTGAGTGAATGGTTAAGGGATTAATTTCAGGGTACTTTTGTTTTGCAAAGAGTATGACGAGAAAAATTTCTTTGCCTTATTTCATTTATGGTGTTTAAATCTTTAGAAAATATAAAAAAGACAAAATGCTAACTATTCCTCAACAAAGAATGATTTGTTTGCAAAACGTTTCACTAGGAGGGCTTTTGGTGGCAAAGTCTCACAAAGGGATTTGTAATATAGCCTTAGGAGATACTACAAAACAATTATTACAGCAATTTGTAGCGCGTTTTGGTAATGTACAACAAGTGGATGATGACGGTACATTTAAGAAAGAAGTTGCACATGTTGTAGCAATGGTAGAAACTCCTAAGTTGGTAAGAAAAAATGATTTCCTCTTAGATATAAATGGTACGTTTTTTCAGAAGAAAGTATGGATGGTATTGTGTAAAGTGCCATGTGGTGAAACAATTTCATATGAAGCGTTAGCGCAACACATTGGTATGCCAAATGCTTTTCGAGCAGTTGCTAATGCATGTGCACGGAATGAATTAGCTTTAATCATTCCGTGCCATCGTGTGGTGCGCAAAAATGGTTTTATTTCTGGATATCGTTGGGGAACTTGGCGGAAACAGATTTTGCTACAACGGGAAAAAAATGGGGATATTTAAAACGGATTTAACTTTGTTTAATTGGCATTGTAATGATTACAGTTGTGCCTTTCATTTCTTTAGAGATAATTTCAAGTTTCCCTTTGTGTAGTTCTAGCAAAGAGCGCGAAATGGCTAATCCAAGACCTGATCCAGTATGAGTTTTCGTGAGTTGATTTTCAACTTGTTCAAAAGGTTGTCCAAGTTTTTTTATTGCTGATTGAGGAATGCCAACACCTGTATCTTTAATTCTGCAGACAAGGTTATTTTTTTTCTTGAAAGCAAAGATACCAATATTTCCACCCGAAGGTGTGAATTTAACAGCATTAGAGATGAGGTTTAGGAAAATTTGTTTCATGGCACGGCTATCAACTTCTGCATACAGTTCTGGAGCAATATTTGTTGTAATAAAAATATTTTTTTCTTGAGCCTGTGGCGTAAGTGTTCGTGCTGCTTCACTAATGATTGGTCCAAGATCAATATTTTTACAATCAAGGGTAAATCTTCCAGCTTCGATTTTGGACATATCAAGGATATCATTGATAAGGGTTAGAAGATGGGTTCCTGAGTTGTAAATGTCATGCATATATTCTTTATAGCGTTGCGAACCAAGAGGACCAAAGGTGGATTGTAACATGATATCTGAAAAACCGAGAATAGCATTAAGAGGAGTACGCAATTCATGGGACATATTGGCTAAAAATTCTGATTTAGCTTTATTAGCACTTTCAGCACGCTCTTTTTCTGCTTTCAGACTTTTATTAAGTTTTTCAACTTCTGTTGCACGTTGTTGAGCGTTTCCTCGAGCACGTTTAAGTTCTTGAATAAAAGAAAAAAGACGTCTTTCACTGTCTTCGAATTTTTCCTGTTGTTGTTTAAGTTCAGAAATATCTGTACCAACGCAAACAAGTCCTCCATCTTGGGTGCGGCGTTCATTAATTTTGAGCCAACAACCATCTGCAGTTTGACGAATGCTGGTTAAATTACCAGTACCATCGTCTTTGAGAGGGTATTCATTGATTGCAGGGCGGGCCATGGCTTCAACGGTTGCACGTTGGATTCCTGAATGTAAAACTTGTTGAGGGATAGCTGCATATTCACAAAACTTGCTATTGGACATGACTAAACGTCCTTCTGAATCCCATAATACAAAAGATTCTGAAATATTTTCAATGGCATCACGGATACGAAGGTCAGCTTGTGCTGTTTCTTCTGCAAGCTGACGCTGTTCACTAATATCAAAAGCAATACCAACCAAATGGGGTTCTTCTTCATCCGTAACTTCAGCACGAATGCGCATCCATACATAATGACTGTCGGCATGACGCATGGGAATATTGATATCGATATGCTTTTTTTTACCACTCATTAAGTCTTGAGCAAGATCAAAAAAATTGGCATCATTGGGGTTGATAATGGCGGTAATTTGCGCAATGGAGAGCAGTGCATCTTGAGGCACATAACCTAGCATTTCATAAATTGCTTTTGACCAGTAAACACGTCCACTTGCCATATTCCAATCCCATAGTCCACAGCGTCCACGCATCATTGCCATATCAATGCGGTTTTGAATTTTTTCTGAAATGAAGTCTGTATTACGTGCTCGCACAATTTGATTATAATAAGCACAGAGGAGAGCTAAAATAACTCCGGTAGTTCCTATGAATAGAGTTATAGTTAACGAGAAAAATTTTCTCCATTCCATGTAGGTGTGTTGTGTTTTTTCGCTGATGAAAACGCCATATTGTCCATTATCTGTTTTCTGAAATGCAGCGAGAGCAGGGTCATTTTTACCTATTGTAATTTTCATAATTTCAGTATGTTGTCCTAGAGATTGTAAAGCAATGCTTTCAGAGGTAAAATCCTGTAAGGTTTTTCCTAAAATAATCTCTGGGCTAGATGAAGCTAGAACAGTGCCTTTTTGATCGATTATGGCAATAATAGTATTGGTATTGATTAAGCCTTGATTGTAAAAGTTGTTAAGAATATTTTGTAAATGGTTATGTGAAAGAGTAGCAACTTCTCTTTTCTTACTTGTTGCAAGTAATTCACGATCAATTGTATTGCTAATATGAGAAGCTAGAAGAGTGAGGGTAGAACGTGTGTTTTTATCAATCGTATGGCGCCAATCATAGATTGATATAAAACGAACTGTTGCCAGCACAACAAGAAATGAAATAATGGTAAATGGAAGCAAACGTCGCAACCAAGGTTCAATAAAGAGAAGTTTTTGATAGGCTGAGCCAAAAAGCAGTTTAATATGCTTTGTCCGCTCTTTATGATTTTGAGCACTCGACTTTGAATCAGCATACATATCCGTTGGCGCATTATATGCGTCCAGTTTAACCATTTCTCATTCCTTTAATTATGGAATAATATGTTTTAAAAACTGCTTTAATATTCATAATAAAATCCCGTAAAGTGCAATGAATCAAAACAGGAGTCTTCTGTCCAGTCTTTTTTTTAAAAAAGTAATTTTACTTTTACTGAGTGTGGATTATGGAAATAAAAAGAAAATTTAACATAACCTCTAAACAGATATTTTATAACCTGTCTAAAGACTTATTATGATCGAATATTTCATTGATATTATTGTATAAGAAATATTATAACATACTGATTATAAATATTTTTATTTTAAGCGAGGAGACGAGAGATGATTTCAGCTACATCGCTTGATAAGTGGGGAGCTTGTGCAATTGTTCTTAATGCGATTTCAAGTTTTTGTTGCCGAATAGTTTCTAATTGTCGCCAAAAGCGCATCATCGTTAATAACCGTGAAGCGAGCTGTGGATTTTTTTTGTCAATTTTCAAAATGATTTGACAAAGAAAATGATAAGATGCACCATCAATTCTATTAAAACCCGTTAGGTTATTAGAGGCAAAAACACCAATCAAGGCTTGTACACGATTGGGATTATTTTGTGAGAAAAGCGGGTGCTGCATGAGTTTTTTAACATGGCCAAGTGTTGATTCACCCGCAACCATTGCTTGAATAGAGAACCATTTATCCATGACCAAAGGATCATGGTGATACCGGTTTTCAAAATCATTTAAGATATTTTGCGTTTGCTCACTTTTATTAAAGCGCTGCACTAAAATAGTTATACTAGCCATGCGATCAGTCATATTATTAGCTGTGACATATTGTGAGGCAGCACGATTTGGTTTGGATTCAGCGATGGAAAGATAGTCTAGCATAATATTTCGTAATGCTCGTTTCCCAGCTTGTGCAGTGTTTGGTGAATAAGGCTCATTGATTTCCATTTGCATATAAACTTGTGTGAAGAGCTCTTGATGGGTATGGGCGATAGAAACTAAAAACTGATTGCGCACATGGTGAATACGCTCTGGATCAACATTTTTTCCGATTACATGGGCGAGTTCAATTTCGCTTGGTAAACTTAAACAAAATGCCCGAAATTCTGGTTCAAGGCTTTCATCTTTAATGATGGTTTCGATCAATTTTAGCAAAGAAGAGGGGATATCCTCTTTTGCTTGTGTTTTATTTTGAATAGCTTTAATCAGGGCGTGCATCATTAAACGGTTAAGCGA
This sequence comes from Bartonella alsatica, assembly GCF_013388295.1. NCBI lineage: Bacteria > Pseudomonadati > Pseudomonadota > Alphaproteobacteria > Hyphomicrobiales > Bartonellaceae > Bartonella > Bartonella alsatica. The sequence continues at coordinate 1,441,319 of NZ_CP058235.1, forward strand.
TTGCCAACGATTAAGCTGATTACTGTCGTTTTGTGCAAGAAAGAAAAGTTCATTTTCATTGAATGGAGTTTGTAAATTAATAGGCGCAGAGTAGTCTCTAAGCAGTGATAAAACAGGTTTTTCGCTTAGTCCCCTTAATGTGAATGTTTGGTTTTCTTTGGAGAGTAGCATAACATTTGATCGAATATCTGCATCAGTCTCATAGGTAAGAGATTCCCCGTTGTGTCCTAACAGGCCAAAAGCGATAGGGATAAGCATAGGTTTTTTTATATTTTGTTTTGGTGTTGCTGGAATATGTTGTTTGGCGTGAATCGTTAAAACCCCATCGCTATAATGGTAGTCAATTTCCACATTAGGCGTGCCTGCTTGTTCATACCACAACATAAATTGTGAGAAATCTTGATGAGAGATTTCAGCGAAGCAGGCGATAAAGTCCTCAATTGTACAAGCTTGCCCATCGTGGCGTTGAAAATAGAGATCCATTCCTTTACGAAAAAGAGCAGGACCTAAAATAGTATGCACCATGCGAACAATTTCTGCACCTTTTTTATAGACAGTTGCGGTATAAAAATTGTTGATTTGGCTATATTGATGAGGACGTACAGGATGGGCGAGTGGACCAGAATCTTCAGTAAATTGTGAAGCTTTTAATGTTTTTATATTTTCAATTCTCTGTAGGCTACGAACATTTTGCTCTGAAGAAAATTCTTGATCACGGTAAACAGTTAAGCCTTCTTTTAAACAGAGTTGAAACCAATCACGGCAAGTAATGCGATTACCGGTCCAATTATGGAAATATTCATGAGCAATGACACGTTCAATATTTCTATAATCATGATCGGTTGCAGTTTCAGGATCTGCAAGAACATATTTATCATTAAAGATGTTAAGTCCTTTGTTTTCCATTGCACCCATATTAAAGTCAGAAACGGCTACAATATTGAAAACATCAAGATCATATTCGCGCCCAAAACATTGCTCATCCCAACGCATAGAACGTTTGAGAGCATCCATTGCATAGGTTGCACGTTTGGTCTTTCCTTTTTCCACATAGATAGCAAGTTCGATCCGTCGACCAGATATGGTGATAAAATAGTCTTCTAACTTGTCGAGGTCACCACCTACTAAAGCAAAGAGATAAGATGGTTTAGGATAGGGATCTTCCCAAATAGCAAAATGGCGATTATTCTCAAGAGTTCTTCTTTCAACAAGATTACCATTAGAAAGTAAGATAGGAATTGTTTGAGAATCCGCTTCAATTTTTACCGTATAGGTGGAAAGAATATCTGGACGATCATAATAATAAGTAATACGACGAAAACCTTCTGCTTCGCATTGTGTACAATAAACACCATTTGAAAGATAAAGGCCCATGAGTTGGTAGTTGCTTTCAGGATTCAACTCAGTGATCAATTGCAATGTAAAAGGGGCCGCCGGTGGAGAGCTAATTTCTAAACGTGAAGGAGTAGCTTTATAAGCATTCTTAGACAATGTCTTCCCATTAATAGCAACGGAAACTAATGTAAGATCATCACCAGAAAGCACAAGGGGTGTTAATTCTTTTGTATTGTGACGGGGGGCAATAGACAATGTTGCTGTAACAGAGGTTTTTGTTGGTGCCAAACGGAAGTGCAGTTGTGTTTTTGAAATATCGTAAGGAGTTGGTTGGTAGTCTTCTAAACGATAAACAGGTATTTCTGATTGTTGCATAACTTTTACCTTTTAGTATAGAGATAAGGATTAAAAGAGCCTTTTTTAAAGACAAGAGCGAGTGGAGGATTATAAAAGACTCTCTAAACGGTTTTTTACTTCTAAAAAGTCTATCCATGTGAGCTTTTTTTGACTCGGCGTTCGGAGAAGGTAAGCAGGATGAAAGGTTGGCATAACAGGTATTTTGATGTTGTTTTCACCTTTATAAGTAAGCCATTTCCCCCGAGTACGGATAATTCCATTTTGAGCTCCGGTAAGAAACTGTGTAGCAACTCCTCCAAGCGCTACAAGAATGCGAGGACGAGCTAAATGAATTTGCCGTTCAATAAAGGGGCGGCATAACGCAACTTCTCTTGGTGTTGGTGTGCGATTTCCTGGTGGACGCCAGGGAATAGTATTGGCTATATAAACATTATTTCTTGTTAAGCCAATTGATGTGAGGATTTTAGTTAATAATATTCCTGCTTTTCCCACAAAAGGAATTCCTTGTATATCTTCTTCTCGTCCTGGTGCTTCTCCTATGAGCATGAGCGGGCTTCCCGCTGTTCCATCTGAAAAACAGGTATTTTTTGCTGTTAATTTTAATGAGCACCCATTAAATGAAAGAAGAGCAGATTTTAGTTCATCAAGTGTATTCGCACTTTTTGCTATCTCTATAGCGGAAAGTTCACCTTGTATGGTGACAGGATTAAGCAGTGGATGATTGTCTAACTTTATAGTCGGTGATATTTGTTGATTATGAGAAATATTTACTGCTTGTGTTGCTTTTTTTTCTAGGAAAGTAGTTTGACTAAAGCGATCAATAGGTGAATCTTCTAGAACAGCATCTACACCACTTTCTTTATAAAAGTTTAAGAGTTCTTCATATGAAATTGGGCACGGTGTTCTATTTAACATTTTATCTTTTCTAACGTTCTAACGACTATGAATAGTTCAGACCATATTATCCTTTAAGCTTTTTGATGTGTTCATTTATAATTTATGTGTGTTCATTTATAATTTATGTTTGAAATAATGATAGCCTCTTTTTTTGACGAAAAAAACTATAAAGTAAGGCTATTCACTATTGTATCATTTTTCAATGTGTTATCTTATCTGTTAGGAAATAGTGATTACCTTATAATTAAGAAATTTTTATAGAAGCTGAGTGGTATAAATTGAGACACACAGACAGTGATATTATAGATTTAAAATAATAAGATAAATTTATAATATTATATCTATGATTACAAAAAATAAGGAATTTTTATTATAATATTTTATAGTAATATAAGTATTATTTATAAATAAAGATACATTTATTTTAAGAAAATAGTCATATTAAATTAAAAATTAACAACATAATGTGATATAATATTTTTAATAGTAATTTTTATTGTGATTTAACAGTAATCTGTGAATATATAATTTTGCATTTTTTATGGCTTGAATCATAGATTCATTGAGTGCCAAATGCGCTGCAATAGCACTTGAAAGAATACAACCTGTTCCACGCATTGTTTCCCTTAAACGCGGAGTAGAAATATTTATGGTTTTAGTTTTATCAATGAAGCTATCTGTTGCAAGGGGACCATCTGCATGTCCTCCTTTTACCAAGATAGAGCGTGGACCAAATGACAAAAGCTTTTTTGCTTGTTGTATCGCTTCTTTATGGCAAGACGCTAATGGATTTTGGCTGAGAAGAGCGAGCTCTTCTCTATTCGGTGTTAAAAGATTAACGTGAGGGAGAAGTTTGTTGGTTATAATTTCTATGATTTTTTCCGTTGTTAGTTTTCCTCCTGAAGAGGCAACAAGTACAGGATCGAAAATGACCGGAATGTGGGGATAGTTTTCTAATACATTACAGATTGCTGCTATAATTGCTTGGGTTCCTGTCATGCCGATTTTTATTGCATTTATTGGATTAGCCTCTAGAGCTACGCTCATTTGTGCAGCAATGAGTTTTTCATTCATTGGAACGATTTCAGAAACGTGGTTGTCATCTTGTACGTTAACGCAGGTGATGGCTAAATTTGCTTTTATTTGAAAATGTGTTGCTGTTTCTATATCACGGACAATACCAGCACCTCCTGTTGGATCGGTTCCTGCAACAATAAGAATAGAAGGCTTTAACGCCATGCTTTTGTAACCTTTATCCACTGTTGGACACGTTTTTCAGGCTTTTTATGAAGAATAATATCGGTTACAACGGCAGTACTATTGGCTCCTGCTTTCAAAACACCAATTGCGCGTTCTGGTGTTAGACCACCAATGCCTACTAAAGGTAAAGCGCCAACCCGCTTTTTCCATTGTTTGATTTTTTCTAATCCCTGAGGTTTCCATTTCATTTCTTTTAAGATTGTCGGATAAATAGGTCCCAGTGCAATATAGTCAGGATGAATAGATAGTGCTATATCCAATTCCTTTTCATCATGTGTGCTAAGGCCAAATTTTATACCATTTTTACGAATTGCAGAAAGATCAGCTTTGCTTAAGTCTTCTTGACCAAGATGAATAAAATCGCATTTTTCATCAATTGCTATTGTCCAATAATCATTAATAATTAATTGTGCTCCCAATTTATCGCATATACTTTTTGCATGCTTAATATTTTGACTAATTATTTTAAGGCTTTCATTTTTCATACGCAATTGTATGAGTTTGATACCAAGAGGGACTAAACGTTCAACCCACTTTGCATTATCAACAATGGGGTAAAATGGATCCAATTTCATGAAAATACTGCTTTCCCAATAACTGGAGTTGAAGGAATAGCTACATTGCGTGCTTCAAGAAGGCCTGCTTTATATCCCATACGCCCTGCCTGAACAGCTTTAGAAAATGCTTCGGCCATTAAGACAGGATCACCTGCTTTAGCAACTGCGGTGTTAATAAGCACTGCATCATAACCAAGTTCCATAGCAACAGTTGCATGTGATGGACGTCCAATGCCGGCATCAATAACAAGAGTAACATCAGGAAGGTAGGCGCGAATAGAACGCAATCCATCGGTATTATGAGGGCCTTTGGCAGATCCAATAGGAGCACACCAAGGCATAATGACTTGGCATCCAACGTCCAGGAGCTTTTCAGCAACAATAAGATCATCTGTTGTATAGGCAAAGATTTTGAAACCCTCACTGTTTAGAATTTGTGCTGCTTCGATTAGGGCAAAAACATTTGGCTGTAAGGTATCGGAATTACCGATGATTTCGAGTTTAATCCAAGACGTTTTAAAGAGATCTCGTGCAAGTTTTGCTGTTGTAACAGCTTCTTTAACAGTGTAACAACCAGCAGTATTGGGAAGCACTCTTATATCCAGTTCTTTAAGAAATTGCCAAAACTGTCCCCCTTGTTTTCCACCAGCAGTTTCTCGGCGCAACGCAACTGTTACAATTTCTGTACCGGATTTATGAATAACATCACGAAGGATTGCTAGTGAAGGATATTGTGCTGTACCTAACATAAGACGAGAAGAGAATTTATCTCCATAAAGATTCAGCATAGTTTTATCCTCCTTGCATTGGGCTTAGAATTTCAATTTTATCTCCTTCACGTAAGACAAATTGGTTGCGTGCTTCTACGGGAATAACTTCAGCATTAACAGCGGTAGCAAGCCAATTTCCTTCATAGCCCAATTTTTCAAGCAATAAATTGAGAGTAATAACTTCTGTTTGGATTATTTTACCATTGACAAATATTTGCATGCTTTACTCCAATGCCAATTTTATTGCTCGTTTTGCCATTTCTGGAGCTAAAAGAAAACCATGTCTATAAAATCCATTAATAAAAATGTAGTTACCATATTTGTACACAGAAGGGAAGTTATCAGGATAACATGGTCGTATACCAACGCCGGATTCAATAATTTGTGCTTCGGCAAAAGCAGGATGCAAAGTATAAGCTGCATTGAGTAATTCCATCATTGATCTCACCGAGATAGCACCATCAAAATCACTTTCAATCATTGTGGCACCAATCATAAAAATATTATTTTGTCGGGGAACAACGTAGAGAGGAAACCGTGGGTGAAGGAGGCGAATTGGACGCGAAATTTTAATATCCATGCTGCGTACGAGAAGCATTTCGCCGCGTACGCCTCGTATATTTTTGTCTTTTCCTAAACGTGCTATTCCAGTTGCATCAATGATAATATCAAAATTTGTTTCAGATGTTTCTACATCTATAAAATTTGCTCCATTTTTTATAAGTTCTTCTTTTAAAGTGATAAGCGCTTTACGAGGATCAAGATGTGCTTCATTTTCATAAAAAAGCGCGTAGTTAAAACGTTCTGCAAGATCTGGTTCAAGACGCGCTATGTCTTCGTTATTTATAGATTTATGATTATGTGTACGCACTGAAAACTGTTTAAGCTCTACCGTATCCCGTGTAGGAGCGACAACTAAAGTACCTTTTCGTATGACAAGATTAGGAAGCGTTTTATGCCACCATTGTATGGCTTGTATGCCAAGATCTTCAACAATTTGTTCAGCATTTTCTCTTTCACAGTAAGGCGCTAGCATTCCTCCTGCATACCAACTAGCAGTTCCTATAGGAGAGTGAGGAGGAGCTGATAGAGTAACAGAAATTCCTTTTTGTTGCAGCATAAAGGCAACAGTTAATCCCCCTACACCTGCACCTTTAATAAGAATGTTCTTCAATTGTTTACTCGTTTTTTTGAGCAGAAATAGCATCTACATAAAGGTCACCATTTTTTTGATATTTCTCAGCCATAGCATTCATACCTTCATCTTTTGTTTTCCTTATTGCTACTGCCTCACGAATATCGTGGGAAATACGCATAGAACAGAATTTTGGTCCACACATGGAACAAAAATGCACCAATTTATGGGCTTCTTTAGGCATTGTTTCATCATGAAAGGTGCAAGCTGTTTCTGGATCAAGAGAAAGGTTGAATTGATCATGCCATCTAAAGTCAAATCTTGCACGTGAAAGAGCATTATCGCGCAATTGTGCTCTAGGTAAACCTTTGGCAAGATCAGCAGCATGGGCAGCAATTTTATAAGTGATTACACCAGTTTTAACATCATTTTTATCGGGAAGGCCTAGATGTTCTTTAGGTGTTACATAACATAACATGGCTGTTCCAAACCATCCAATCATAGCAGCACCAATTGCTGAAGTAATATGATCATAACCAGGAGCGATGTCAGTGGTAAGAGGTCCCAAAGTATAAAAAGGCGCTTCATGACAAAGATCTAATTGCTGCTCCATATTTTCTTTAATTTTATGCATTGGAATATGCCCAGGCCCTTCAATCATAACCTGTACGTCTTTTGCCCAAGCAACTTTTGTCAATGCTCCTAAAGTCTTAAGTTCAGCAAATTGGGCTTCATCATTGGCATCGGCAATAGAGCCAGGGCGCAGTCCATCTCCTAATGAAAGAGAGATATCATAAGTGCGTGCAATATCACAAATCTCATCAAAATGCTCATAGAGAAAACTTTCTTTGTGATGATGGAGACACCATTTTGCCATGATAGAACCTCCACGTGAAACGATACCTGTTACACGGTCAATAGTTAGAGGAATAAATGGTAATCTTAAGCCTGCATGAATAGTAAAATAATCAACACCTTGTTCTGCTTGTTCAATAAGGGTATCGCGAAAAATATCCCATGTTAAATTTTCAGCAATACCTTGTACTTTTTCGAGTGCTTGATAAAGAGGAACAGTCCCGATTGGAACTGGAGAATTTCTAATAATCCACTCACGAATATTGTGAATATTCCGTCCTGTTGAGAGATCCATAACCGTATCTGCTCCCCAACGAATAGCCCAAACCATTTTATCAACTTCTTCTGTCATAGACGAAGTAACTGCTGAATTGCCAATATTGGCGTTAATTTTAACACGAAAATTGCGTCCAATAATCATTGGTTCACATTCTGGATGATTAATGTTTTTTGGAATAATGGCGCGTCCGCAGGCAATTTCATTACGAACAAATTCAGCAGTATAAACTTTTGGTATTGGTTCATTAAATACTTTATTTGATTGCACTTTTGGTTGCTCTTTTATTGTGAATCCTTCATTTTCTCGTATAGCCACATATTCCATTTCTTCGGTAATAATACCTGTACGCGCATATGCCATTTGTGTAATTGCGTTGCCATTTTTTGCTCGCAAAATAGGGCGCTTTAGTTCAAAGCTTGGTGTATGAGAGGTATCATCAGTCAATCCATTATCTTCAGGTTTAACTATTCGTGCAGGATAGGATTCAGTATCAGCGCGTTTAGCAAGCCAGGGTGAGGCAATTGCTGGCAAGCCTTTTGTAATATCAATGATCATATCTTTATCGGTATATGGGCCAGAAGTATCGTAGATGTTGAAAGGTTCTTCATCGCAGCCATTAGTTAGTGAAATTTGACGTAATGGGACACGGACATCAGGAAAAAGAGGGCTTTGTTGATAAATTTTGTGTGAGGCGGGAAAGGGGCTGCAACTGATTGATGGAATCTTTTTCTGCATAAACTTTTTCCTTATAAACACATAGTTCAAAAACAGGTTACGGTATTAGTGGGGATATATCTAAATCATCAATCACACACGTTTAAATGAAGAGGCTATAATATTATTTTTATACCAAGACACTTCAAATAAAAATCAAGAAACTTTCTTGAAAAAATGGTGCAGTCAGTCTCATAATATTTATATTACCCCCCACTTAAAGAGTTTTTATTTGAGAGAACATGGTTGGCTTAAATGTTTATATTGTCAATCGCAAAGATATGTTTTTAACGATTTTTATATGCTTATCAGAAATGAAAAACAGAAACTATAAAATAGCCAACAACAATATTAAAGCTTGTTATAAAAAACAGTGATATTGCTAAGGTGAGCAGATTTATAGCTGAATACTTCTGTTAATTTATTTTTACTTTTGTATAGTTCTCGTGCTGAACTAATGACTAGTTTTCTAAAGTTAACTCCTTTTTTATAAGAAATTAGCCCTCTTTTTATAAAAAGATGTCAGACTGTTTGCTATTGAGTGAAAAGTGCTTTAAGCCGTGATGTGAAATAGTAGCACAATTATTATTGGTCATTTTCTTAATTGTGTATTAGGTTTTATTCTCTGATCAGTTGCAAGCCTTATAGAATATCTACCAAATGTGTTGTTCAGAAGATTTATTGCTCTTGCAAAAAAAATCTGTATATAATAAAATGCGCTAATTGTGCTAAGTGGGGAAGGGAGCAATAAACAATTATAGAGCGTTGGTTTTCAAAGATCAACGAGACGCACTTTATAGAACAAAGAGCGGAGGCTTAAGCCTTCTATTTTTCAATTTACGTAAAGACACAACATATCCTTCAGATTTGAGGAAGGTATGGAGTAGATCATTGGTATATTTAGGATATATTATTCCTGGATTAAGTCGAAGCGTGAGGAATTTACTATATTGAATGCCGTTCTTTATGAGGCGCTGGACTGTGAACAGGAAGTGCTCAAAAGGGTATTAGTATTTATCTAGAGAATTTTTCAGGAAAAAATTTCATGAGACAGGATATGTTTTAAGAGGTATCTGTGTGCGAATAGAAACATGTTGGATAGAGTAAAGAGTCTGGAAAGAACTTTTAAAATTTGTTTGATACAGATAACAGTTAAAATTTAAATGAGGGTGAAGAAGAATAAACTATGAAAGTTTGCAACTACAAAACAAGAGATAGAGACTATTTGTTCAAAATATGAACAAAAAAATAAGTAGGATAGTATAAAATATTTTTTATGAGAAAGTTTTTAACTTATTAAAAATACGATGAAATTGAATAGGTCTCATGGAGATTTCAAATACGTTAGCAGTTTCTATGAATCTGATGAACTGTTACAGTCAAGGATGGTTATTTGCAATCTATCCCAAGGGATTTTATGAACAATAATTATAAATTTTGCAATAATCTAGAAAATTTGAAAATATAATCACATACCTATAGCGAAGTATCGGCGATAATAGCTGTGAGATAATTGCATTGCAAGTGGGTGTACTCGTGCTTGTGTTATAAAAAAGACTGGGGCGATTTAATTTATTTAATTGGGAGGAGCGGAGAAAAATAAATTGAATAAACATAGAAAAGATAGAAGTACATGATGTATCAACTAATGGTAGAAAGAGGTCTGCACGTTGGTGTACAGAAAAAAAATTACTAGAAGAGTTATTAAGAATAATGGGGGATTATAATGTCTAATATTTATGATTGGTCGCTAAAGGCTGATGAAAATGCTAATTCAGATAATATCATTAATTGGGCTGAAGGTCAGCTACCTAGTTCTGTAAATGATAGTGCACGGGCGATGATGCAACGTGTGCGTGAATATCTTGCGGATAGTGGTGGTTCTATTGATTCAAATTTTATGGTGAATGCAGAAGATAAAAAGACATTAATCACGTTGAAGACAGTTTCACCTATAAAGAAATACAAAAATGATATTATCATACGTTTTAAAGCCTGTGGTGTGAACATTGGTACTACGACAATAACTGTTAATAGTATAGGAGAGAAGCAAATCTATAAAGCCACTGATACAGGTGTTATACCATTAGAAGGCGGAGAACTACAAACGAATGGTATTTATGAAATAGTGTATAATGGCAATGTTCCAATGGAAGATCATGATGGTTGGTATTTATTAAATCCGACACCTCTTCCGCTACCAAAGGTAGAAACTTTTCCCTGCGGATTTATTGCGACATTTGCTATGCAAGAAGTGCCAAATGGCTGGCTTTTATGTGATGGTGCGACTTATGAACGAAAAGATTATCCACGATTGTTCAAGGCAATAGGCGATAAATGGGGAAAAGAGAGCGATACAACTTTTAAAGTTCCAGACTTTAGAGGCATATTTTTACGTGGCTTTGATGATGGTCGCGGCTTAGATACAGATAGACAATTTGCAGATGAACAGCACGATAGCATTAAATCCCATACACATATTTGTACTATTGAAGAGGCAGGTGAGCATAAGCACACATTTCAGTATTTTGGAGTTGGTTGGAATTCTGGTGACATTGGCAGAAGGAACCCCTTTTATTGCCGTGAATCTAGTGCAGATACCACACAATCAGCTGGCGCGCACACACATAAGGTAACTCTTTCCTCAACAGGAGAGGTAGAAACACGACCTGTTAATGCAACAGTTGTTTATGCTATAAAATCATAATATTTGGGGATAATTAATAATCTATCGACTATCTACGATATCATTGACGCGGAGCAAGTCCGCGTTGTTTTTTATGCAAGTAATAAGAAGATTAACCTGTGGTTAATAAGATATTGAAGATCGGTAAAAACGCTCTTTAAGCGATCAAAAAACAATTTCAAAGACCTTATAGAGCCGAGTACATCGATTATTACAAGAAAAAGCGAATTGTAAATTACTTTTTCTTCATAAGTATATGATTTGGTAAAAAAATACGTAAAGGTTGTTAAAAAATTAGTTTTTCAGCAGTTTGGAATATACCTCTTCGGAATGCGTTTTTGAGAGTATACGAAATTAGGACATTGTTTAACGCGGGATAAAAGAACACCATATTGTAATGTCTTGCATTTCTTGAAGAACAGCACACTATTGTGCTGCTAATCGCAGTTATAAAAAATTTCTCACTATACTCTCAATTCCATCTCTTAGTGCTGTCCGAGAAGGGTATAATGCAAGGTTTTTGAACAGAACCATTCTTAGTACTTATAAAATGCCAGATCAACACTATTATTATAATTTTTTTCCTATGTTACAATTATTCTTTCATTCTATCGGTTCATAAGAGATCTGTATTGGTTCATTTTTAAATGTGTTTTATCCACATACCAATGTTTTTTGTGATGTACCAATTTTTTTCATTATAAAAAGGGAGAAAAATAAGAGAATATGATTATATGCATTGTTCTCATTCAAGAGAGGAGACGATAAATTATAAGGGTAAATGAATATCTTTTTTGTTTACAACAACATATAAAGCTCATGGTTTTATGGAGAAACAACATTATAAAGTTATAATAATGTGCTATCGATTAAAAAGAGATACGAGATTTCTATCAAATATTTAGTGAAACAACAACAATGACAAACCTGTCTTTATAACTGCATCATTATAGTGGTATTCGTTTGTATCTCTTATGTTATTTCTTGTAAAAAATCAGAGTGGTAGAAATAGCAAGATAATTCTTATGTATGTTATAAAAAAAGACGTGATGACACAACAAGCTATAAAATGTTTTTATCAAGTAAAGTCTTGAAAGCTCTTTAGCAGACACGTTTTTTTTCCAAAATATTTTTAGAAGCGTACGGTACCCTTTCAAAAATAACACAGCCAAATGTACCGAAAAGAGTTTATTTAAAAACAAAACCATTTTTAAGCGCATCTTTGCATTTCATTTTATTATGCATTTTAACTTTTTGATTTAAGTAAATAAGTTTTTTGAAAAACACGCTATATCATGAACAGGAAGCTGTTTGAGGCAGTATGAACGGAACATCTGCTTTAGGTAATTCAGAAACGATTAAAGCGCAGTGATAAACATCACGTAGGTTTTGCGTTGTCAAAACGGCAGAGGCACTTCCTTTGCAATAAATTTCTCCTTGTTTTAACAATATCATTTTATCTGCGTAATGTGAGGCGAGATTGAGATCATGGAGGACAGCAAGAACGCCACCACCACAACGGGCAAAATTTTTAGCAATATCCATCACAATAAGCTGATGTTGAATATCCAGGCTAGCAATAGGTTCATCTAATATCATCCAACGAGAAACTCCATTATACACCGGCTCCCAAACTTGGCAAAGAATACGAGCAAGTTGGACTCTAGCTTGTTCACCACCTGATAATTGATGATAATATCGGTCACCATAGTTAGTAAGTCCGACGCGTTCTAAAGCTTTTTGGATAAGATTTTGCAATTCTGTTTTTGCAATGGTAAATTGGTTTACAGAAAGACCAAGTTTTACAACCTCATGAACTAAGAATGGAAATGCTAGCATTGTTGATTGTGGTAGTACAGCACGCATCTTTGCCATTTCGTAAGTTTTTGTTTGGCTAACATCATGACCATTTAAGGTCATTTTCCCACTATAAGGAATTTCTCCACTCAGTGCTTTGATGAAAGTACTTTTTCCAGATCCGTTTGGGCCAATAATGATTGTAAGAGCACCACTTTTAGCTTGAAGAGAGATATGGTTGAGAATCTGTTTTTTTCCGCATTGAACACAAATATTACTGGCCTCAATCATAAAAATTTGTTCCTCTTTTGCATATAAGGATCCACAGAAAAAAAGGTGCACCAAAAAGTGCTGTAACAATTCCAATTGGCAATTCTGCAGGGGAAACAATTAAGCGTGCAAACGTATCAGCAAAAATCAGTAGTGCTGCCCCTAAAAGGGCAGAATAAGGAATAAGATAATGATGGTCAGGACCAATCAATTGACGCAAAATATGTGGAACAACAATACCAATAAAACCAATGCCACCACTAACGGCAACTGCGCTACCACACATTAAGGCAACAAGGAAAATAGCAATCTTTTTAATTTGTTGAATATGGAAACCAATATGACCCGCAACGGTTTCTCCAAGAGCAAAAGCATTAAGCGCTTGCGATAAAAGGGGCGAAAAAAGAAGACCAATAGATATAAAAGGTAGAATAAGCCAAATTTTGGACCACGTGGCTCCCGCAAGAGAACCAAGACTCCAAAAAGTAATATCACGTAATTGTTGGTCATTTGCGATAAAAATTAATATTCCAACAACAGCACTGCTTAAAGCTCCAAGAGCGATACCCGCGAGAAGCATTATTGCAATAGAGGTAAAACTATGATGCGTTGCTATTGTGTAAAGAATAATTGTTGATAGAAGGCCACCCAAAAAGGCACCTATGATAACATTGTAAAGCTCTAAAAAAGGAGCTAAAGAAGCAGGGAAGGCAATACCAACAACAATTGCTAGAACAGCACCAAGACCAGCACCTGCTGATACACCTACAATTCCAGGATCTGCAAGAGGGTTGCGGAAAAGCCCTTGCATGAGAACACCAGAGACAGCTAATGATGAACCAACCAATAATCCTAAGATAATACGGGGAAGCCTAATATCGATAAGCACGAGATAATCACGCGTTCTACTACTCACTGAAAAGTTTTGTGTAAGCATTACATAAAGAAAATCAAAAAGAGAGACGTTTGAAGCACCATACAAAAGTCCACCCAAAATACTTAAAATAAGGATTATGATGAGACTTAAAAATACAATCTTTCTCAAAATTGCATAGTTTACTTTTTTATTCTCTTTTATTTCAGGTGCATGCACTCCATATGTATTATTTACCATTTAATTTCTATCAGCTCTTACCATTTTGTTTTTCACCATAAAGTATATTAATAAGTTCTCTCGATGCGTCTGCAGTACGTGGACCAAATCCTAAAAGATACATAGCATCCATCTGTTTAATAGCATGATTTTTTGCAGCATTTGTTGCTTGAACTGCTGGTATAGCTAAAATCTTTTCAAGGTTAGTAGATTTCCCATCATGCTTTACAAGTAAAATAACATCCGGGTTTGATTTCAATAACGCTTCACTATTTAGTAATTTGTACCCTTTGTAATCAGTGATGGCGTTGATACCACCTGAAAGCTTTATCATACCATCGGCAGCTGTATCTATTCCAGACGCCATAACACGGTCATTTTGTACGGATAGAACAAAAAGAACACGTTTTTGTTTTGTTACTTTTGATAAAAGTGCGTCATTGTCTACAAAATCACGGCTTACTTTTTCAATTAATGCAGCTGCTTGTGCTTCACGGTGAATGGCTTTACCAACAATGCGAATCTTTTCTATAACACTTTCACGAGAATAGTTTTCTGGTACGATCACTATAGGAATAGAAGTTTTTTTAAGAATATCAATTGTTGAAGCAGGACCACTTCCTTCAACAAGTAAAATGCCTTCAGGAGCAAGTGATAAAACGCCTTCAGGTGACAGAGCACGCATATATCCAAGTACAGGTAGTTTGAGTGCTTCTTGCGGATAAACGCTTGTACTATCACGAGCTACAAGTTGATCTTGAGCTCCTAATGCATAAACGATTTCTGTAAGAGAACCACCAATAGAAACGATTCGTGCATTTTCAGAAAAATGTGTTGTAGGTTCAGCGATTGCTAGTTGAGAAAAACTAGGAAGAAAAAGTAGTATAAAAACAAAAAAAATACCTGATAGTCTACACAAAAAAAGTGTAACCATGGTTCGACCTTACCTTTCTATGCACTCACTGCTTCTTGACATGGAGAAAGATTTCGCAATAATAAGCGCCAATCTTCACGTTCTTTTTGACCTTCCTTTCGCATACCAAAGAATTGAACAATCATTTCACCATTTTTATCGAAAACTTCAAGTGAACTTACATAACCATCACTAATAGGTTTGCGGACATGCCATACGCTTTCTATACCGGAAATGAGTAAATGCAGGTCAAATTTTGAATCAAGAACATTTAGCCACGGACCTGTCTGCTTAATATTTTTTACTTGTCCGCTAAAAATTTGAAGACATCCTCTGTTACCAACAAAGCACATAATAGGTATTTCCTGCTCTGCGACTTTCTTAAGCATCATTTCAACGGCTTCTATTTTTAATTCATTGGCAAATTCACGACCAACATATTTTACAGCATCATATCGATTAATTTGAAACTCAGAAATAATCTTATGGAGTTGGTGTACATCAGTTATTTTCCGCCAACGGTTGCGAAACTGTTCCACATCAAATTCTTTAGTATCAGGTTGAATTGGAATAGAAGCAGGAAGAATATTAAGAGCAGATGACTGATCTTCATGAAGCAATTTTTCAACAAGTTTACCCCATTCTTCCATATTCGTGGTATCTTTAGAATAGATTTTTAAGATAGCAACACCATATTGATCAAAGAATTGCAGACTTTTTGTAGGCTTTCCAAGAATAATTACGTCATGCTCAAAACCGAATTGCCATTGTTTTGAAAAAATACGCAAGTCGATTTCACCAAGTGTGATAGGGATATGCTGATTTTGAACAATTTTTCCAAAACTTCCTGTTATTTCGTGAACAGCATATTCATTACGAGTCAATGCCATTACTGTCCCAAGTCGAGGAGCATTTTCTAAGAGAGTAGTAACAGCAGCTTTTAGTCTTTTTGCTTTTCCAATTGTACAATAGGCAGCAAGAAGTTCTGCTTCAGATATACCAATAGAGACTGCAAAATCACGATCTCGCATCTCTTTTTTTTCTTCACGCAAACGAATAATCACCTCGGTTGTATACGACATACACTTTCCTTAATGTTACTTTCGAGAGTTAACCTTTAAAATTTTACAATTCCAAAAGAATAGGTTAAACCGTTCTCAACGAACGGTTCAATCCATCACCAAATAAACTCTTATTATCAACAGCAGAGCAACCAAAAACTGGTAAACCTGGAATAGTGAATGCTTTTTTTGCAAGTCTTTGTGATTAAAGAACAATGAGAGTAGAAACACAATAACTCATCCTTTTACCGATACAATTTCACATTGACCCAATGGTTAACAGAAATGACTAAAACTTTTGAACAAACGACACTTTCAAATTACGACCCGGCTGACTATAATAATCCTTTGGTATTGTATTATCAGCAGAAGGAAGATCTGATACATTCCAATATTTTTTATTGAAAAGGTTATAAATACCAGCTCTTATAACGGGTCCTTTTTCACCAAACGGTTTCCACCACCCTGATATATCGACAATTTTATATCCTGGAATTTTTTGGTAGTCAGATTCTTCAGCAACTTTGTCGCGTTTAGCTGCTAAAGTAAATATAGCATCCGTTCCCCAAGTTTCTTGCGTATATCCCAAACCGATAACCGCTTTCAAAGCTGGAATTGAATTAAGAGCTTCATTTTTGTCAAGATCTTTTCCTTGCGAATAAGAAAGGGAAAAATTACCATGGAACCCTCTATGAAGAGCTAAATGTACTTTTGCTTCAGCACCCAAAATACGGACGCGTGAACGATTTATATAATGTCGACGTGCGAATTTAAATTCTTCTGATGGGCCTTTATCTATGGTATCTATGAAGTTTTTGTATTGATTAGCAAAAACACTTAGCGAACCACCAAAATTTGCATTCCCATACCGTACACCAACATCATATCCATTGCTTGTTTCAGGCTTAAGATCGGGATTCCCTTTCACATAATAAAGAGATGGTTTGATATAAGAAAGGTAGAGTTCTGAAACACGTGGTACGCGAAAAGCTTGAGCCCATTGGGCATAAAATGTCATTTGATCATGAACATCCCATTCCATGCGTAATTTAGGAGAAAAACGTGAACCCTTTCTTTCGGAAGGTTGTTTATCAGAAATGAGAGCTTTTTCATAGGAGGACGTTTTTTGAGGAAAGTGTTTATACCAATCATAACGAATTCCAGATGTTATACGGAAACGGTTATCAGCTAAACTAATTTCATCTTCAAAACCAAAACCAAAACTGTAGCTATTCGTATCTGGTGAATCTGATTGATTAGCAGGTAAAAAGGCGCAAGCGTATACATTTTCCTTCAAATGACAATTGTCTTTACCAAACATATAATGGTGGAATTTAGATAATAAAATATTAGTAGCAAACTTTAATGTATGGCTTTCCAAACCAATATGTAGCGTTTTGAGAGCATAAGCATTAAAACCATAATTGGTATCACGCACTAAATTATCTCTCAAATAATCTCCTTTCGGTGCTTTAACACGAAACCCACTCATAATGTGATTATTTGACTGTTTTTGCCAATAAAGCTGTCCGCGAAACGCATCAAAAAGTGTATGTCCATTGCTGTTATAGTCGTAAGAAAGAGAAAAACGCTCACGGTGTTTAAGGTCTTGATCATAAACGGAACCCAGGGCATATCTTGTAGATGCATTCAATGAATGTGTGGTTCTATTATAGCCAAAACGTTCTGCTGTAAAACCAAGCCGGTGGTTATCATTAAAATATTGGTGAATTTTAAAAAGCAAATTATTCTGGTCAAATTGAGCGGGATTTTTACGTGTGCGTTCTTCATAACCATCTACGGTTCCCATATTTTTGCGCTCATGACCTTCTACATAAGATCCTTGGAAAAGAAAAAATGTTTGGTAATTACGTACAGCAAAAGCTTGATTTACACGCCAACTGTTATCCACAGAATGATAACTGCTTTTTATAAGACTTCCCCAATTCTTTCCGTCAGTAACAAGGTCTTCAGGGTTAAGAGTGCGCAAAGCAATAACGCCTCCTAGAGCACCAGATCCATAAAGACTAGAATCCGATCCTTGAATAATATCAAGCATGGAAAGTGCTTCAAAGTCAAACGTTGTGTTTCCACTGTTTCCCCGTACTATATCTGAAACCCATGGAAGAACAATGCCATCTATCGTTGTAAGAACACGGTCTGCGTCTAAACCACGAAGCACAAAACTGTTCTTATTTGTATTATAGGTTATAGATGGATCAAGACGATTAACATCATGAACATCACTTATTTGTTTGTTACTAATATCCTTAGCAGTGATACGATTAGTCAGAATGGTTGCTGAACTTGAAGCATCCTCTATTTTCTTTCCTTTAATGACAATCGGTTTAAGCTCAGTTACAGCATCTTTATTGCTGTTCTGCGCAAAAACAAATGAAGGTATACAGACTGACAACGCACTTAAAATTATATAGCTCTTATGGATATTTTCTCGTCTTATTCGCATAACACATCATAACCTTTTCTTAAAACGATCCCCTCTCTAGTTTGAAACTTTACATACAAGAACGCTCGACTCGTCGATGATAAATTAACCAGCCAAGCAAAGGCAATTTGTTTTCAGTACAAAACTATGGTGAAACCATATTAAACATGATAAAATCAGTCAAGAAAAAAGTTGCAATTTTAAAGTAGCCTGTTTTAATAAAGTTGAGCACCAATATTAAGTTTAGAATAGCAGCAAAAGAAACTATGATTTTTGCAAATATGAGACGATTATTAGCTCTTTGGGTTGGTGGGTTTATTTGTGCTTTCTCTTTGCATATAGCATTGGGAGCACAGTTTTACTTCTACAGTATTGGTGTAAGTAGTGGCACACTCTCATCCCCGATTATGCTGACTTTTTCTCAAGAGATTCTCTATCCGGATGTTGATATAAATTCGCCAGATATTGATACAGAATTATCCAATACTAGTACAGAGCTAGAAGTGTTTCAGCCTGATTTTTCAGGGCAAGAGGCAGAAATGTTAGAAGCAGTGGATGAGGTTAAACCAGAAGAGCTTCAGCATACTGTAAAAAAAGATGAGTTTGAGATTATCAAGTCTTTGGAAGAACCTTTACCACAAAAGGCAGAACATAAAGCGTTTGCCAAAGAAATGATACCGATATCAAAAACTATGGTAAAACAGTCTACTATAAAAATGGCGCGTCCATCTACCATCAGTCAAGGCGGTGATGCAGCAGCACGTGAAGATATGTTGTTAATAGAATGGTTGGCAAAGATACAGGCGCAATTAGAAAGGCAAAAAAAATATGTTGTGAAACAGCGTGTCAGTCGCACAAAAGGAACGGTAACGTTAGAATTTAAAGTGAGTAAGCAGGGGAGTATTTCTTCTAGCCGTGTTATGGTCTCTAGTGGTGATCCTAAACTTGATCGGTTAGCTATGGCAGCACTTCAACGTGCGGGCTCTTTTCCTCCCCCACCTCTATCAAAAGTCAACAAAATTATAAGAGTATCATTGATATTTAGCTGATTTTCAGGGGAAGTTGGTTAATTTTTCCATATCTTATGTTGATAATTGCTACAATATTGTGGTTTATGTATTGAAAAACAAGAATGAACGACTTTAAGATGGATCGAGTTCGTATTATTTTCATCGGCCAGCAAGAAGATCGGCTTGTATATCTGTTTTTCCAGTCAGTCTTGCTTTATAAACCCCATAATTTTCCATAACACGCATCACGTAATTACGTGTTTCTGTATAGGGAATACGTTCAATCCAGTCGATGACTTTATCCAGAGATTTCCCTCGAGGATCACCATAGCGTTTTATCCATTCATCAACACGGCGGGAACCTGCATTATAACCAATAAGAGTCAGTATATAGGATCCATTAAAACGTTCTAATTGTTCGTTTAGAAAATAGGCGCCTAATGTAGCGTTATAACTGGCATCACTGTTTAATTTTTTTGGTGACCATGTAATCGAATACTTTTTTGCAAGTGTTTTTGCTGTGGTAGGTAGTAATTGGAGTATGCCTTGTGCACCTGCTTTTGATATGGCTGTTGGATTAAATTCACTTTCTTGACGTGCAATGGCATAAACAAGCGCTTGTTTTGCACCAGAAACATTTACAGAGGTTGGTATAGCACCTACAGGATGGGAAAGTGCACCAACATTTTTACCTTGAAAAATAGCAGTTTTTCCGATTTTAAGGCTGGTATGATAGTCGCCTTTCTTTTCTGCCATCATAGCTAGAAGAGCTAACTCACCAGGACTTTCTATTTTTTTGCTGAGTTCTCTATAAAAAAATTTAGCTAAATTAGCGTAGCCGGCTGCTTCAAGGCGTTGAATTGCTTTAATGGCTTCTCGTTCTCTAAAACGTTGTCGTTCAGTGGCTGTTGGCTTTGGAAAAGAAATTTCGAGCTTTTTTTTGTTAAGTCGTGAAGCTGCTAATTGACCATAATAAGTTGCACCGAAATGCGCTGCACGATGAAAATAATTCTGAGCATTTTTATGTTCACCTAGAGTTTCTGCTGTTCGTCCCATCCAATAATATCCACGGGATGCAGAAAGAGGTGCAGAAGATAATTGGGGAATACGTGAAAAATGGTGCATTGCCAATTTGGGATTGTGAAGAAATCGGAGCGCATACCATCCTGCATGAAATTCAGCATCTACTGCTAATAACGATGCCATATCATTGTGCATAGTAACGAGTTGATAAGCATTTTTAGGTTTGTTTAAATCGATCATTTCTCGAGAAAGGGCACGTCGCTCTTTCCACAATGCATGAGGGTTCATAAGACGTAATACATCTTTTGATGTGCTCATCATGAGTGTTGCAGCTGCATCATATTGTCCAGTTCGTCTAAGATGGCGAATTTGAGCGAATTGTAAGAGAGGATCTTTTTGCCATGATCGCTCCACAGCACGTAATTTTTGCATGACTCTAGGATCATTATTTTCAACGGCCACAAAAGCGTTAAAAAGAGATTGAGCATGGGCTAATTTTGCAACGCGTTCAGCTGAATCGAAGTGATGAGCATAAAGCATGAATTGCATGCGTTTCAAATGATCGATAGGTTTTAAGGTAGTACTTGCATTTTTAAGAATAAGTTCTTCTTCTTTTGCATTGAGCTTTGCTTTATGCCACCATGGTGCAATGATCTGTCGAGCGCGGGCGATTTGTCCAGTTGCAATAAGTGCTTTAGCGAATAGAGCCATACCTTGTGCTGTTAAGGGGGGATGACGAGAAAATTTTTGAAGGATTACGTGTGTGAAATTGGTTTCATTGATAAAAGCACGTTCAGCATTACGTTGCATAATATCTATTCCTGGCCATCCTTTTAGCTCTTTGATTGCAATGAATATTTCAGAGCTTGGTATATTATCTTGGCTTGATATACCGATTGCCCATGTCAAAATATGTCGGTCAAGGCTATTCTTTTCCAGTGAATTACGAAGATTTATTGTTTTTGCAATATTGTTGTTTAAAAGTGCATCTAACCCAACTTTAAGTTGCTTGAGAGAAGAATTGCGATTGAGCGTAGAAGAACTGTGGGTTGTCGTATGAAACTGTTTAAGAAGTTTCTGAGTTTCTTTTTTTATGACAAAAGAAGTGGGGCGAGCCAAAGGAATTGGTACTTTACTGTGCAAAAGGAGTGTTTGTGCACATGCATTTGAAAATAAAATTGTTGTTGCCAATGTAAATACAGTAAAGGTTTGTACAAAAAAGAGAGCAGAAGATGCACGCATGAAAAAAACCTTGAGACCTAGTTTTGGAAAATACTCAAGAATTTTTAGAATAGAAGCATGAAAAACGGGTTAATGTAAGCTTGATATTTTAAAGACAATGTTCGGAATTGAAGGAGTATATGTTAAATTCTTGTGAGAGTTATTGTGAAATTCATCTTGCTTCAATAAGAGAGCAAGATTATGCTCTATTATTGGGTAATTAAATAAAGAGAACATTACAGGGAGTTTATCATGCTTAAGGGAGCTGTGACTGCGCTTATCACACCGTTTGATAATGAGGGGGCTATTGATGAGAAAACGTTTTGCAATTTTGTTGAATGGCAGATTGCACAAGGTATTAACGGTGTAAGCCCTGTTGGGACAACGGGTGAATCACCCACTTTAAGTCATGAAGAACATAAAAGGGTTATAGAATTATGTGTTGAGCAAGTTGCGAAGCGTGTTTCTGTTATTGCTGGAGCAGGATCAAATAGCACAAGTGAAGCTGTAGAGCTTGCGCAATATGCGCAAAAAGTAGGTGCAGATGCGGTTTTGGTTGTCACTCCTTATTATAACAAACCTAATCAGTCTGGTTTATACACCCATTTTTCTTCCATTGCGAAAGCTATTTCTATACCTATTATAATTTACAATATTCCCGGTCGTTCTGTTATCGATATGGCTGTAGAAACTATGAGAGATCTTTGTCGAGATTTTAAAAATATTATTGGTATTAAGGATGCAACGAGCAAAATTGAGCGTGTTAGTGAACAACGTGAGAAGTGTGGCAAGGATTTTGTGCAGCTTTCCGGTGATGATTGTACAGCATTAGGTTTTAATGCGCATGGAGGTGTAGGATGTATTTCTGTTTCATCCAATGTTGCTCCAAAGTTATGTACAGAGCTTCAGGCTGCTTGTTTGCGTAACGATTATAAGACAGCACGCGAATTAAATGATCGTTTAATGCCTCTCAATCGTGCAGTATTTATTGAACCCAGTCCCGCAGGTATTAAGTATGCTGCTCAAAAATTAGGGATTTGTGGTAGTACTGTTCGCTCACCGATTGTTCCATTAGCAGATACCACAAAGAAGATTATTGATGCGGCTCTACGTCATGCAGGCTTGCTTAAAGAATAAAATGATATAACATAACCATGAATAAAAAAAGGATTTCACCAGTACGAAAAATAATTGCTGATAATCGTAAAGCTCGTTTTAATTATGAAATTATCGATAATCTTGAGGTAGGACTGGTATTACAAGGAGCTGAGGTAAAGTCTTTGCGCTCTAATCATGCGAATATTGCTGAAAGTTATGCTAGCTTTGAAAATGGGGAGTTATGGTTAGTGAATAGCTATATTCCTGAATATACACAAGCTAATCGTTTTAATCATGAGCCACGTCGTTTGCGTAAGTTATTAATTTCAAGACGTGAAATGGCACGTTTTTTTAACGCGACTTCTCGTGAAGGAATGACACTTGTTCCTCTCAAACTTTATTTTAATGAAAAAGGGCGTGCTAAGTTAGAAATTGCTCTGGCACGTGGGAAGAAACTTCATGATAAGCGCGAGACAGAAAAGAAACGTGATTGGGGACGTGAAAAAGCAAGACTTTTAAAAAGATATGGATAAACAGATTGGTTTGTATATCCTTTTTATAGTACTGCTAATTTATAGTACTGCTAAAGAGATTTCAGCATTGATCCAGGTATATTCTTGCTGCTTGAAAAATTTGATGGAACATGGTGTCGGTTAAGCGACCAGTATTGGTGTTATAACGTGAGCAGTGATAGCTCGAAAAAATGCGTAATCTACCAATATTGTTTATTTTTCCATGGCCAAAAGGATGGGCCAAAATTTTTGCATTGAGGGCACGGAGTGTTGAATGATGTGCAATGGAGCCTAAGGTAATAACAGCTTTAAGTTTTGGAAGATTTGTTAAAAGAGGCGAAAAAAAATATCGGCAAGTGTTAATTTCTGCACTAGTTGGTTTATTTTCTGGAGGAACACAACGAACTGAGTTAACAATTGCTGCATCAATCAACTCAAGACTGTCATCTACTCTTTCTTCAAAGGTGCCTTGGGCAAAACCAAACTTTTTTAAAGTGGAATAAAGCAAGTGCCCAGCATAATCCCCAGTGAACGGGCGTCCAGTTCGATTTGCTCCACGTAAACCAGGTGCAAGACCAACAATGAGAAGGCGCGTTGTGATTGCGCCTTTATAGGGAAAGAATGGACGTACTGGTGCATTATGCCAGCTCGGCTCTTTGATGCGCCAGTCAGAAATAAATTTGTGCAAGCGTGGACATAAATTGCAATTTTGTGATGGTTCTGGGCACAACGATATTAATTGGCTATTCATAGGTAGGCATTAAACATTTTTTATAAAAATTCTTTTGAATTATATGACGGGTCATATTTTTGTAAACAACTATAAAGTTATTTAAAACATAATTTAACATAAAAGATTGCTGATTGTTTTCCAAAGAGAAACAAATGTTCATTGGTTTTTTAATAAATAAGGTTAGGGGTAAATGCGAGGTTTAATAGGATAAAATCTCTTATTTTTAAAGAATGAATTCATCAAAATTGAAGAAAAGTTTGAACAAGTGAATGTACTTTTTTGTTTGAATTCAGCACGTATGGAGCTTTTTATTTTAGAGTTGTACTGACGATTGACTTGGGCAAGTTATACACTCTATATAAAGATTCCCAAAAGTTTTTAAATATGCTCTTGAAGCAAAAAATATCAAAGTCTGCATTGTTTTTCTTGTGTTTTATTTTGTTTATTGTATATACTCTACACCTGTTAGGAATTTTTTTAATCTTTAAGAAAGAAGCATAGATGGCCCGCGTAACGGTAGAGGATTGTATTGATAAAGTCGATAACCGCTTTGAGTTGGTGCTTTTAGCTGGGCATCGGGCGCGACAGATTTCACAGGGTGCACAGATTACGGTTGATCGTGATAATGATAAAAATCCTGTTGTTGCTTTGCGTGAAATAGCAGAAGAAACATTATCTCCTGCTGATTTGAAAGAAGATCTTATTCATTCGTTGCAGAAGCATGTGGAGGTAGATGAGCCAGAAATAGTAAATGAATATATTTCTCATTTGGATGAATCTGAAAATATTTTTGGTACATCATCGGAAGAAGAGGGTTGTTCGTTTGATTATATGTCGGAAGAAGATCTTTTAGCAGGTATCGAAGGTTTAGTTGTTCCAGAGAAAAACGACGATTATTAACTGCGGTGATTTATATTGTGGTAATGGATGTACGCTATTATGCGGTAAGGGATTTTTCCGTCTTTTTGAATAAGGGTTAGGTTGTGAGAAAATAAAGGATATGCTCGTATGATGCGTCAGTGTGAACTTGTTTGGCGTGTTCAACGTTACAAGTCTGACGTGGATGAGGCTTTGTTAAATAAAGCCTACGATTATGCAATGCGCAAGCATAGTCATCAGAAGCGTGCTTCAGGTGATCTTTATTTTTCTCATCCTTTAGAAGTAGCCGCTATTTTGACAGATATGCGGTTGGATGAAGCGACAATTGCTGTTGCTCTTTTACATGATACGATTGAAGATACAAGCGCTACACGAGCAGAAATTGATCAACTTTTCGGATCTGAAATCGGTAAGTTGGTTGAAGGGCTTACAAAACTTAATAAGCTTGATCTTGTATCGAAGAAAGCAGTACAAGCGGAAAATCTTCGTAAGCTTCTTATCGCCATTTCTGATGATGTCCGTGTTCTTTTAGTCAAACTTGCTGATCGTCTTCATAATATGCGTACGCTTGGTGTTATGCGTGATGATAAGCGTCGGCGAATTGCTGAGGAGACAATGGATATTTATGCACCACTTGCTGGCCGCATGGGTATGCAGGATATGCGTGAGGAGTTAGAAGATCTTTCTTTCTTTTATTTAAATCCAGAAGGTTATCGTACGATTACTAATCGCCTTTCTGAGTTATCAAAACGTAATCGTGATTTGCTTTCCACTATTGAAAACGAATTGACAAAACTTTTTTTCGAGCATGGCATTAAAGCGGATGTTAAAAGTCGTCAGAAAAAATCTTATTCCGTTTTTCGCAAAATGGAAAGTAAGGCACTCTCTTTTGAACAATTATCCGATATTTTTGGATTTCGCGTGATTGTTGAAACAGTGAATGATTGTTATCGTGCTCTTGGTGTTATTCACACGATGTGGCCAATGGTACCTGGTCGTTTTAAAGATTATATTTCTATACCAAAGCAGAACGATTACCGTTCTATTCACACAACGATTGTGGGACCATCGAGACAACGTGTTGAACTGCAAATTAGAACTGCTGCTATGGATGAAATTGCTGAATATGGTGTTGCGGCACATTCCATTTATAAAGATCAAGGTTCTAATTATTCTGCTTCGAGGTTATCAAACGAAACCAATGCCTATGCATGGCTACGACAAACGATTCAATCTTTATCAGATGGAGACAATCCAGAAGAATTTTTAGAACATACAAAGCTTGAACTTTTTCAAGATCAAGTTTTCTGTTTTACTCCAAAAGGCCGATTGATTGCGTTTCCAAAAGGTGCAACACCTATTGATTTTGCTTATGCAGTCCATACTGACATTGGTGATTCTTGTGTAGGAGTAAAAATCAATGGTCGCATTATGCCTTTGATAACTAAATTAAAAAATGGTGATGAAGTTGATATTATACGTTCACAAGCTCAAGTTCCGCCAGCAGCGTGGGAATTTCTGGTTGTAACCGGGAAAGCACGTTCAGCCATTCGTAGAGCAACTCGGGCAGCAGTACGTAAGCAATATTCAGGTTTGGGATATCGTATACTCGAACGTTCGTTTGAATATATGGGAAAACAATTTTCAAAAGATATTGTGAAACAAGTTTTGCCGCGTTTGGCACGCAAAGATGTAGAAGATGTATTGGCCGCTGTTGGGCGTGGTGAACTACTTTCAGCTGATGTGATGAAAGCGGTTTATCCTGATTATCAAGATCATCGTATAGTACAAAAGTCGACTTTTAAGTCTGGGGAAGAAGGCTGGTTTAACATTGAAAATGCACAAGGTATGATTTTTAAAGTTCCAGAAAATGAAAAAGAGGCAACTATGGTGAAGCATCAATCCAAAGCATTACCTATTCGAGGAACCCGTGGAGATATTCCTGTGCAATTTTCTCCTGAAGGAGCAGTACCCGGAGATCGAATTGTTGGCATTATGCAACCAGGAGCAGGGATTGTTATATATCCAATACAGTCTTCAGCTTTGATGGCGTATGATGATCAGCCAGAACGATGGATTGATGTCCGTTGGGATATTGATGCTCAAATGAGTGAACGTTTTCCTGCTCGGATTAATATTTTGGCTGTCAATAACCCTGGCTCTTTAGCTGAAATTACACAAGTAATTTCTGCCAATGATGCTAATATCCAAAATTTATCTTTTGTCCATATAGCGCCAGATTTTACAGAAATTATGATTGATCTAGAAGTTTGGGATTTAAAACATTTGAATCGTATTTTTTCTCAATTAAAAGAGGCTGGTTCGGTTAGTGCAGTACGGCGGGTTCATGGATAAAAAGAGAGATTTTGCGATGAATACACAAGATGTAATTGATATTTTTAAGCAAGCAGATGCTATTTTGGAAGGGCATTTTATTTTAACATCAGGCCGTCATAGTGCTATTTATATGCAAAAGGCGAAAGTATTCATGCATGCTGACTTAACGGAAAAGTTATGTTGTGGATTGGCTGAAAAAATCAAAAAATCTATCACGGGAAAAATTGATTATGTAGTTGGTCCCGCAATTGGAGGCCTTATCCCCTCGTATGAAACTTCACGTCACCTTGGTATTCCTTCTCTTTGGGTAGAACGTGTAAATGGTGTATTTCAGTTACGACGTTTTGAAATTAAGAAAGGTGCGCGGGTTGTGATTGTTGAAGATATTGTAACGACAGGGCTCTCCATACGTGAGACAGTTGAAGCTTTAGTTGCAGCAGAAGCAGATGTGGTAGCAAGTGCGTGTATCCTTGATCGTTCTGGCGGTAAGGTTGATGTCGGAGTTCCATTGATTGCACTTGCTGAATATGAGATAGCATCTTATGCTAGTGATGCACTCCCTGCTGAACTTGCTATGCTTCCGGCGATCAAGCCAGGAAGTCGAAATATTTAATTGTTTTTCTGTTTTTTTTTGTGCAAAAGCTTGGGGAAATTAATTTGAATCACACGGATTATTTCATTATCACAAGATGTATGTTGAGAGTCATATGCTTTTTCGTCGTCGAGAACCAGTAGATTTTATAAAGCGTATTCGACTTTGGTTATGGCCACGTCGTTCATTGTCTCGTTCATTTTGCTATATACGTAAACGTATTTTGCGTATATCAGCAACACCGCATAAGGTTGCATTAGGTTTTTCTATCGGTATTTTTTTAGCTTGTTCACCTCTCTTTGGGATGCATATAATTTTAGCAATATTTTTTTCTTGGATTTTGCGTGGGAACTTTGCTGCAGCGATTATTGGAACGGTTTTTTCTAATCCACTTACATTTTTGCTGATTATTATGGCCGATTATAAGATAGGCTATTTCTGTTTATCGCTTTTTAGTAATGTAAATGAAATTTCTCTTTCTCAAATTCAAATTTTGTTTAGTGGCTTGACGTTGTCAAATGTATCACAGCTTTTTAAAGGTGCATGGGACTCCATTATGAAACCAATGATTTTAGGTGGTACTCTTTTGGGTTTTATTTTTGGTGGCTTATCTTATATAGGTGTCTACAGGGCTATTGTCCGTTTTCAACAAAAGCGGTATCAAAAGATTATTAAAAAAAAGCGTTTGGGGCAAAGAAATTCAGGTGATGTCTTATGATTATTGGTCTTGGGAATGATCTGATTGATATAAGACGCATTGAGAAAATGTTGATTCGTTATGGTGACCGTTTTGTTCAGCGTATTTTTACCGACATCGAGCAGATCAAATCTACAAATCTTCAAAAAAGATCTTCTTCTTACGCTAAAAGATTTGCTGCCAAAGAAGCATGTGCTAAGGCTTTGGGAACAGGAATCGCTTGTGGTGTAGGTTGGAAAGACATGGGAGTAGTCAATTTACCATCCGGAAAACCAATCATAAAACTAACAAATTGTGCGCAAATGCACTTACAAAAGTTATTGCCTCCTTATTATGAAGCCATCATACATTTGAGCATAACGGATGATTTTCCTTGGGCGCAGGCATTTGTTATTATTGAAGCGCTTCCGCGTGGATAGATATTATGGAAGATTGTGCTTTTGTTATTTGAACATTATGATAAAAAGTGAATTATATCTGTGATGGGAAGGTGCTCTATAATGATCCAGAAAGAAAAAATGCATAAAAAGGAAGAAAAAGGCGGAATTTTTGAATTTATTTTAGTTTTGATACAAGCTTTGTTTTTAGCAGCGCTTATTCGTACACTTTTTTTTCAGCCTTTCAGTATTCCTTCCGGTTCTATGCGTCCTACTTTGCTTGTGGGAGATTATCTGTTTGTTTCTAAATATGCATATGGATATTCTCGTTTTTCCATTCCCTTTTCTCCTCCTATTTTTTCGGGACGTATTTGGGCATCTCAGCCTCAACGTGGGGATGTTGTAGTGTTTCGTTTACCGAGTGATCCGAATATTGATTATATAAAACGCGTTGTTGGACTACCAGGTGATCGTATACAAGTTCGTCAAGGTGTTCTTTATATTAATGATGAGGCTGTTTCACGCCACTTTATGGGGAAGATTGATAATTCTGATATAACAGAGATTAATTACCCTGTTAACGTTTATCGTGAGACTATGCCGAATGGTGTTAGCTACGATACACTTGATTTAGCGTTTATTCCGCAGGTTGATGACACAAAAGTCTTTGAAGTTCCATCAGGTCATTATTTTATGATGGGGGATAACCGCGATAATTCAGACGATAGTCGTTTGGATGTCGGCTATGTGCCAGAGGAGAATCTTATTGGTCGAGCAAGTGTAATCTTTTTCTCTATTAGTAATGGTTCAAGTGCTTGGCAGATTTGGCGCTGGCCATTTGATATCCGTTGGAACCGTTTGTTTTCTTTTATCAATACTGTTCATGATTTGCCGCTTATCAAGCAAGGAATCAATAATGAAGCGTCCAATGATTGATCAGCTTGAGAAGCTGACGGGGCATCGCTTTAAAGATGAAGAGAGATTAAAAAGAGCATTAACACATTCTAGTGTTCAAGATTCGGAACAGGGGAATTATGAGCGACTGGAATTTTTAGGTGATCGGGTTCTGGGACTTTTGATTGCAGAAATGCTGTATCAATTTTTTCCGCAGGCAAGTGAAGGTGAATTGTCGGTACGTCTAAACGGTTTGGTGAATGCCCGGACATGTGCTGATATTGCACGAGAAATGGGTTTGTCTGATATGATCTATGTAGGTTTTGAGATGAAAAGCTTCGAAGGGCGTCGACTCATTAATATGCATGCTGATGTGGTAGAAGCTTTGATTGCTGTGATGTATCTAGATGGGGGGTTGGAGAGCGTTCGACCTTTTATTCAAAGATATTGGCAAAATCGGGCAAAACAAATGGATGCTGGTCGACGTGATGCCAAGACAGAGTTACAGGAATGGGCTCATATGCAAGGCAATGCGCAACCATATTATCGAGTTATAAATCGTTCCGGTCCAGATCATGATCCTGTTTTTATGGTAGAAGTAAGCATTGCTGGTTTTGCTCCAGAAATTGGGCAAGGAAGTTCTAAAAGATACGCCGAAAGAATAGCAGCTGAGAAAATTTTACGACGAGAGGGTATATGGGAAACAATGGAAAAAAGTGATTATGAATGACGTTATTAAAACGCGTTCTGGTTTTGTTGTACTTATTGGGATGCCTAATGCTGGAAAATCAACATTAGTTAATCAGTTAGTTGGAACAAAGGTCTCAATTGTAACGCATAAGGTACAAACGACACGAACTTTGATCCGTGGTATTGTCATTCATGATAATACGCAAATTGTATTAGTAGACACTCCAGGTGTTTTTCGTCCTCACAAGCGATTAGAACGTGCGATGGTATCTATTGCTTGGAAAAGCGTTAAGAATGCTGATGTTCTTTTAGTTTTGATTGATGTTCAAAGTGGTCTTTCGGATGATGTTTACACAATGTTAGATATTGTCAAAAATGTTAAACAGGATAAGATTCTCGTCCTTAATAAGATTGATACAGTTGCTAAAGAATCTCTTTTGGCATTAACCGCAAAAATTAATGAGCGTGTAAAATTTTTACATACATTTATGATTTCTGCTCTAAAAGGTTCTGGTTGTAAAGATTTGCTTTACGCGTTGAGTACAATGATGCAGAAGGGGCCATGGTATTATCCAGAAGATCAAATTTCAGATATGCCCATGCGCCATCTCGCTGCTGAAATTACGCGCGAAAAACTTTTTCTTCGCCTTCACGATGAACTCCCTTATTCTTCGACAGTTGAAACAGAGAACTGGGAAGAACGCCGAGATGGTTCAGTTAAAATTAATCAGGTTATCTATGTAGAGCGTGATAGCCAGAAAAAAATTGTTTTAGGAGCAAAAGGCGATA
This sequence comes from Bartonella alsatica, assembly GCF_013388295.1. NCBI lineage: Bacteria > Pseudomonadati > Pseudomonadota > Alphaproteobacteria > Hyphomicrobiales > Bartonellaceae > Bartonella > Bartonella alsatica. The sequence continues at coordinate 1,472,597 of NZ_CP058235.1, forward strand.
CAATTAAGGAGATTGGTCAGGCAGCACGTAAAGAATTAATGGAAATCATGGATCAGAAAGTTCATCTTTTTCTTTTTGTAAAAGTGCGTGATAATTGGGACAGCGATCCGGAACGTTATCGTGAAATGGGATTGGATTTTCTAAAATAAAATGAAATGGAAAGAACAAGCCATTATCCTTGGTACACGCCAATATGGTGAAACAAGTGTTATTCTCGAAATTATGACGCGTCAGCATGGCCGTTATATGGGGATAGTAAAAGGGGGACGTTCACGTCGTATGGCAGCTCTGCTGCAACCTGGAAATTTTGTTGAGGCTGAATGGTGGGCACGTTTAGATGAACATTTAGGACTTCTTCGACTGGAGGCACTTGATTTTCATGCGGCACGATTAATACTTTTACCAGAGGCGCTTTATGCTTTGCAGTTGATAGCGTTCCATTTGCGTCTTCTTCCTGAGCGTGATCCACATCCCTCTTTATATGATATTTTACATCTTTTTATGCAGAGTTTTGATGAGCGATTTGTAAACGCTGAATTACTTGTACGCTTTGAAATGCGGTTTCTTGAAGAACTCGGTTTTGGCCTTGATTTATCTCGTTGTGCTGTAACAGGAAGCCTGGAAAAACTTTGTTATGTATCACCAAAATCAGGGCGTGCTGTTTGTGAGGAAGTGGGGCGTCCTTGGAAAGAAAAGCTTTTAATTCTACCACAGTTTCTTGTGCAAAGAACGACTCGGCCTGTAGATTTTAGTGACGTAATTAATGGTTTTGCTTTAACAGGATTTTTTTTAATGCGTCATGTCTGGGAACCACGGGGTATAAAACAGCCATCAATTCGCACTAATTTGATAGAATTGTTTGAGCGGTGATTTTAGATGCAAGCATAAATTTGTTAATTTAATTATGAAAAGTATATAAAAATGCGAATCTTGAAAACGATTTCTGAAGTACGCCAATATATCGCCGAAGAACGACGTTTAGGATTTTCAATTGGTTTAGTTCCCACTATGGGAGCGTTACATGAAGGTCATCTCGCCTTAGTAGAGCAAGCAAGGATAATGTGTGACCGAATACTGGTTTCTGTTTTTATCAATCCGAAGCAATTTAGTTTTCATGAAGATTTTGATAAATATCCAAGAGATTTAAAGGGCGATTGTGCTTTGTTGAAAAAAGCAGGTGTTGAATATGTTTTTGCACCGTCTGTAGAAGAAATGTGGCCACCAGGAAATGAGACAATTGTGAAGGTGGAAAAATTGTCACGTATATTAATCGGAAGATTACGTCCAGGGCATTTTTGTGGTGTGACCAGCGTTGTTGCTAAACTTTTTAATATTGTGCAGCCAGATAAGGCTTTTTTTGGAGAAAAAGATTTTCAACAAATCTTTATTATTCGTCGTATGGTTGAGGATTTAGCTTTTCCTATTGAAATTATTGGTGTGCCTATTTTACGCGATTCAGATGGTGTAGCTAGCTCTTCACGTAATCGGCTTTTAACATTGGAAGAACGCAAGGCGGCAAAAATTATTCCCGAAAGCGGTCAAGCTGCTGAAAGGCTTTATCGCCAAGGGGAACGTTCTGTTAATAAATTATGTAAAATTGTTCGTGATATTTTACAGCGTGAATCACGTGCAATTATTGAAGCAGTGGATTTAAGGGATTTGGAAACATTATGTGTTGTTCGGGGGAAATTGAATAAACCTGCAATTTTGCTTCTAACTGTCCGTTTTGGAGCAGTGAGGCTTATTGATCAATATATATTGCAAGAGAAGGTTGAAAATGAGTACACATAATCAAACCGTAAAGCGTATAACTTCTGCTGAAATACGATCAAGAAAAGGGCAACAGCCAATTGTTTCTTTAACGGCTTATCAGGTTTATACTGCACGGATTGCTGATCCCTATTGCGATGTACTTTTGGTTGGTGATAGTGTTGGGATGGTGGTATATGGGTTTGAGACAACTCTTCCTGTGAGTTTAGATATGATGATTTTGCATGGCCAGGCGGTTATGCGTGGATCTCAAAAGGCCCTTGTAGTTGTTGATATGCCTTTTGGTTCTTATGAAGAAAGTCCAGAACAGGCTTTTTCCAATGCGTCACGTATTCTTGCGCAAACAGGGTGTGGTGCGATTAAGCTTGAGGGTGGTATTTATATAGCGGAAACGATTGATTTTTTGTGTAAACGCGGTATTCCGGTTATGGGCCATATTGGTCTCACACCTCAAGCAGTGAATCGTTTTGGTGGCTTTAAAACGCAAGGACGCGATAAAAGTGATTGGCAACAGATTGAAGCGGATGCAGCAGCTATTGAAGAAGCGGGGGCCTTTGCTGTTGTTTTGGAAGGGATCGTAGAGCCATTAGCAGTGAAGCTCACGCAGATGCTTTCTATACCTACTATTGGTATTGGGGCATCTAGTCAGTGTGATGGGCAGATATTGGTGATGGAAGATATGTTAGGTTATGGAACTTGTATCCCTAAATTTGTACGCCGATATGGTATTCTTGAACAGGAAATGAAGACAGCGATCAAAAACTATGCAGCTGATGTTAAATCACGTGCTTTTCCATCTGAAGCAGAAGTTTATAAACTTAAATAAAGGTCAGGAAAAATCAAAAGCTCTATACATCTATAATAAATGCTTGTTACTGGAGATTAATATAAATTTTTTATGAAAAAATTTTGTTTTTATCGGATTCTATCTTATAAATCTAAAAAACAGAATAATATTTGGCTCAAACATTTGCTCAATAATGCCACGAAAACATTGTAATCTCATTGATCATATAACTAATCGATCAGATTGAATGTGCTAAAAATACGTATAAAGAAATATTCGTTGTCGGAGAGTAATGTATAAGGATAACACTTTTTATGTTTTTTGAATATTATTGCTTGTAGGGGTAAAATGATATTCTTCTAAAGTTATAGATAATTGCATGATGTGTCTTTTTATCCTTATAAAGGAAGAACAATTCTAAAGTGAAAACGTTGTATGTTTTTTAGATATGACAAAGAGTAAATGACCAAAAAAATTGTTAATAGAGTTACTGAATATCGATCTCCTTAAAACGAATTAAAAAGGCTTTTTCAATTTGTTGTGTAGAGTATGGTTGCAAATTAAGATCATCGCGTAAAATATTATTCGGAGAACCAAAATAGCGAAGAGCTTCTTCTGTATTAAATCCAGCAAGTGTAATAGCTTCGTAAAATGCTGCAATCCGATCAGCTTGTTTAATTTTTTTTAAGAGCTTTTGAGAAGGATCAACCGGAAGCGCAAAGCGCATATGGATAGCATCTTGTATGCGTTTTTCAATGATTTCATATTGTCTTCCTATGACAGCTTTAAAGGGTGAAATGATATCACCAATAACATATTCTGGTGCATCATGAAGAAGAGCACATAGGCATTCACAACTACGTGATTGAGGATAAAGCTTCTGAAATATTTGTTCTACCAATAGTGAGTGTTGTGCAACAGAATAGGCGTAGTTTCCGTGTGTTTGACCGTTCCAACGAGCAACACGGGCAAGTCCATGGGCGATATCTTCTATTTCGACGTCAAAAGGAGAAGGATTTAGGAGATCAAGCCGCCGGCCAGAAAGCATTCTTTGCCAAGCGCGTGTTTCTCCATTTTGTGATAATTCAGCTTTAGCCATTAGTGAGTTTCCACAGGACTTTTAGGAAAGGTAAAATTCATATTTTCAGCAATGCTGATTGTGACGGGAATATTTTTTACTGTAAACGTGATATTGTTATCCATTGCATCTTTGACATGGTCAATACGCATTAAAGCTAAAGCTTCCTTCGCAGCACATGTTCCCAGGTAACCAAGTACTTTGGTTCCTGCTTCAACGCTGGATTTTGAAGTGAGTTCATGCTGGCTTTTTACAAGCAAAATACGGCGACGTGCTATGTGACGGTGATGCATTCGCGAAACAATTTCTTGTCCAATATAACATCCTTTATTAAGTGCTAATCCGTTGATTTGATCATAATTAATATCATGGGGAAAAACTTTTCCTATTTCATAGTCTTTATTGCTTTCTGCGATTGCATAACGAATACGCAATCGGTCCCAATTATCATGATATTCAGGAGCTGGAAAGGACGTTTTCCCATAGATTCGTATTATTTTTTCATTTTGTGGAAAGCGCTTATCAATAAAACTTGAATCAGAATTTAAAGTATCTGATTTATTATTCCAAGAAACTGTAACAAGTTCTTGTAATGGTTTTGTAATTTCTACTTTTTTATGTAGCTTATAGAGGAGCAGGCGTTTGTAGAGAGTATCAGCTAAAGATACAACGATATCAATAAAATAACCGTTATCTATTTTGCCAATAAGAAAATCAGTAATAATTTTTCCTTGTGGGGATAAAAGAGCTCCAGGGAAAATTTCTTGTGGGCCGATTTTGGTCACATCTGTTGTAATAAGAACCTGCAGAAAATGTGTTGCTTCTTCACCAATAACTTTAATAATTCTACGGTTATTAAAAAGAATAGCATTTTGTTTTTCAATCATGGTTCTTGCCTTTCTACACGAAGTTACATAATCGATAAAAAAGATATGTAAGGAGTACGGCTATGTCTAAAATATTTGATACAATTTTAAAAGGTGCAACATTGGTTAATCATGATGGAATAAACAAACGTGATATTGGTATTACAAATGGCCGTATTGCTGAAATTGGGAATCTTACATGTGCATCTGCTGGGGAAGTAATTGATTGTACAGGACTGCATATTTTGCCGGGGATTATCGATAGTCAAGTTCATTTTCGCGAGCCCGGCAGTGAACATAAAGAAGATTTAGAAAGTGGCTCCTATTCTGCGGTTTTAGGGGGAGTTACGGCAGTGTTTGAAATGCCTAATACCAATCCATTAACCACATCGGAAGAAGCATTGTTTGATAAGGTAAAACGGGGATTTCATCGCATGCATTGTGATTTTGCATTTTGGGTTGGAGGAACGCGTGAAAATACAAATGAATTGGCTGAGTTAGAAAGATTGCCTGGTGTTGCTGGAATTAAAGTATTTATGGGGTCATCTACCGGGAATCTTTTGGTAGATGATGATGAAAGTGTGCGTCTTATTTTGGAGAACATACGCCGTCGTGCAGCTTTTCATTCTGAAGATGAGAAAAGGCTCAGAGAGCGTAAAATATTACGTATTGAAGGAGATGCATCATCGCATCCAATTTGGCGTGATGAGATTACAGCATTAAAGTGCACACAACGCTTGGTGAAAATTGCGCATGAAACGAAGGCACGTATTCATATTTTACATCTTTCTACTGCGGAAGAAATTGATTTTCTGAAGAAACATAAGGATGTCGCAACAATTGAAGTTACACAGCATCACTTGACTTTAACTGCTGATGCTTATCAGCGTTTTGGTACATTGATTCAAATGAATCCACCGATCCGCGAAAACCGCCACTGTGAAGCTCTTTGGTATGGTATCCAGCAAGGTATTGTTGATGTGTTAGGTTCTGATCATGCTCCTCACACGCTTGAAGAAAAACTTCAACCTTATCCCGCTTCACCTTCAGGGATGACAGGTGTGCAAACAACAGTAGCAGTTATGCTAACACATGTAAATGCAGGAAAGTTATCTCTTGAACGCTTTGTTGATCTCACATCGCATGGCCCTAGTCGCATTTTTGGTATAAGCTGTAAAGGACGTATTGCTGTTGGATATGACGCTGATTTGACCATTGTTGATCTTAAACGGGAAGAAATTATTACGAATGCATTGATTGGTTCGCGTGCAGGTTGGACTCCTTATGATGGTAAAAAGGTTAAAGGTTGGCCTGTTGGGACCATTATTCGTGGTATGCGTGTTATGTGGGAAGGTGAAATTGTCACACCTTCCCAGGGTGAGCCTGTTAGATTTATAGAGGCTTTGGTGTAACCAAATAAAATTATAAAATAGCTTTATTTATGCTAAAGTGTGCTCATGGTGATTTTATCGGACGAAGATAAAAGCGTATTGAGAGGTTATTCTTAAAAAATTGCCATATTTATATCATAGCCAATTTATTGATTTATCCATTTTTTGTCAGTGGGATAGCTCAAATTGAGGATTTAATACTTTTGTACAGTTTAATTGTTATAATGCGCGAGAAGGCTTTCAGATAAAGCTCTTCCTTCTTTAATATATCTTTGATTTGCTTCAATTGCCGATTGTGTACAATGATGATAATTGGCTGAAAAAGCACGGTATGCTTCATTAAACGCTTCGTAAAAATAAGCACGTCTTTGAGGCATTGGATGTTCTGCCTCAATCATTGCATTCATGTAATCATACCATTGGTTTGTGGGGGTACTGCAAAGATTTTGTAAAAAGTGCAAAGATCCCAAAATTTCTGCTAGCCGTATCAATTTTGTTTCATAGGGTGGTAATTGTCGTGCAAATGTTGATGTCAAAACTAAAAAAAATATTAAAAAAGTGTTTTTTATCAAAATATTACGCATTAATTTGTTTTACTTCCTTTTAATAAGTTTTGGGACGATTACAATCGCCGATAAAGTGGTACCGATAAAATAGTTTTTTGCATCATTACCAACAGTAGGCATGTTATAAAATTTAGGGCATGAAAGATAGTAAGGAAAGCGTCATAGAGATATTGAAAATTCTCATAAAGATTTGTGTGATTAAAAATTTCAAATTTTCTGTATACTATCTGTTTTTTGTATGAATTTACATTGTATTGAGCATTTTAGGTTTTTTATCTGTGATAATTTTCTCATAAAGGAAAAGCATGTATCGATAGAATACTCTTCCAATCAAATAAAATGGATTGTTTTTGTAACAGAAGGTGGGTACAGCTTAGATGAAATGGGGGAGCTATGGGAATCTTACATAAGCTATACGAAAGTTTTAATTAAATCACATAGTACAATGATTTTGGTAAGATTCACCTTGAGAAGCGGCGAGTCGTATCGTTAACGGAGTATAATGATGAGTGAGTTGCGATTTTATAATACGCTTACACGTAAAAAAGAGAATTTTATACCGATAGATGCGACGAAAGTACGTTTATATGTCTGTGGTCCGACGGTTTATGACTATGCACACATAGGTAATGCACGCCCTATAATTGTTTTTGATATTTTATTTCGCTTATTACGATATATTTATGGCAATGATCATGTTATATATGCGCGTAATATTACAGATGTAGATGATAAAATTAATATACGAGCAGCCTGCGAGTATCCAGAGTTATCACTTAATGAAGCTATTCGTCGATTGACGGAGCGTACATATTCTCAATTTCAACAAGATACAATAGCACTTGGATGTTTATTGCCAACCAGTCAACCACGCGCGACTGATCATTTAGAGGAAATGCGCAATTTTATTGAAAGGTTGCTTGAAAAGGGGCACGCTTATAAAGCGGAAAATCATATATTATTTTCTGTGAAAAGCATAAAAAAACATCCTTATTATGGAGAATTTGCAAACCGTTCATTAGATGAAATGAGAGCGGGTGTACGTGTCGATGTTGCTACTTATAAAAGAGATGAGATGGATTTTGTTTTATGGAAGCCTTCTACGGAAGGAGAACCAGGTTGGGCATCACCGGCAGGAATTCCTGTTTTGGGCCGTCCAGGTTGGCATATTGAATGTTCTGCAATGTCGATGGCAAAGTTATTAGCTCCCTATGGTGGTGGTTTAACCTGTGATAATCCGACAGCAAATATTTTTGATATTCATGGCGGTGGAATTGATTTGATTTTTCCTCATCATGAAAATGAAATTGCACAAAGTTGTTCAGCTTTTGGGACTGAAAGAATGGTTAATCTTTGGATGCATAACGGTTTTTTGCAGGTTGAAGGTAAGAAAATGTCGAAAAGCCTGGGTAATTTTATTACTATTCGTTCTGTCTTAGAAAGTGATTTTAGAGAGTTTAATAGTAGTTTAACAGATGAAATGAAACAAAATTGGGCTGGTTTGTCTGCGCGTTTTTCGATGTTACAAACGCATTATCGTGAACCATTAAATTGGACAGCTCAACGTTTAACACAATCTAGTAGAGAATTATATCGTTGGTATGAATTGCTTCGTTGTGAAAGCAGATGTTTAGAGAAAAAAGAAGCTCTCGATGAATCTTTCATAGATACATTAAGTGATGATCTTAACACTGCCAGTGCACTTACTCTTTTAAGGCAATTTTATAAAGCAGGGAGAGCTGCTGCTCTCGCAAATGGAATGAATTTATTAGGGTTACTACGGCAAGAGTGGGTTAAGGAAGTAGAATGTCCATTATTTATGTGCAAAACTTCCCTTGATGAAAAATTTATTGATCAGTGCATTGCCGAAAGGCTGCGACTTATCCATAATAAAGAGTGGGCAGCTGCGGATATAATTCGTGATGATCTTGCCGCCAAGGGGATTATCTTAAAAGATAGCAAGGATCCACAAACTGGTGAGCGTATAACCGTATGGGAAATAAAACGGTTCTAATTCCCGTATTCCAGCAGCTTTCATAACTGAGGAGAAAGTTTGATGGAATTTTTATCTTATTACGGATATGTTGCACTTAAATTGATTGTAGGCCTTATCGCCTTCCTCTTAATTTTAAGAACCACAGGGCGTGGTAGTCTTAGTCAAATGACACCAGTTGATTTGGTAAGCAATTTTGTGATGGGGAGCATCATTGGAGGTGTTATTTATAATCAAAATATCAGCAGCATTCAATTATTGCTTGTCTTATTCATTTGGCAAACTTTAATTACTTCTTTTAATTTGTGTGCACGCCATTCGGTCTTTTTTCGGCATCTTGTTATGGGGCGGAGTGTTGCATTAGTTTTAGATGGTGTTTTTCAAATGGATGAAATTAAGAAGTTGGGTATCAGTGTAAATGATTTAATTACAATGTTGCGTATTAAAAGCTGTAATTTACATGAAGCAGCTTTTGTTCGTTTAGAGACCAATGGCGATTGTACTGTTATTAAAAAAGAAGAAGGAAAAAAAGCTACTATTTTAGTGCAAAGTGGAGAAATTATTGATGATGGTCTTAAAGAAATTGGTAAATCAAAGAAATGGCTTCAAACCGAATTGAAAAAAAAGCATATAAAGGTTGAGAATTTATTTGCAGCAGAGTGGTATGAGAATACAGACCAGAATAATAAGTCTTATAGTGGATTATTTCTTGTTCCTTTTTCAAAAACAGTCTAACTTTAAACTACAAATAATGTATAGGCTTACTGGAAGCTTAGAATAGAAGTCATATGGCCTGTAAATAACCACAGGGGTATTTAATTGGTTGAGTGGATGATAGAGAAGTAAGAATTTTATGAAACACAATGAGATGATAAAAACTGTATCGTCAGATGCAGGGCGAACTCTATCTACACTTTACAATTTATGGCCTTATATGTGGCCCAAAGATCGGCACGATCTAAAAATGCGTGTACTATGGGCAATATTTTATCTTGTTTTAGCCAAGCTGATTCTCATTTCTGTACCATATTTCTTTAAATATGTTACGAATGCGCTTGATGTGAATGTTGAGCTACCCACATGGCTTCCATCCAATTTAGTTGTTCCTATTATGCTAGTTTTAGCCTATAACACCGCACGTATTGTTCAAGCTGGATTAAATCAGTTGCGTGATTCCCTTTTTGCAACTGTTGGGCAGCATGCTATTCGCCAATTAGCCTATAAGACTTTTGTACATATTCACGAATTATCTTTGCGATTTCATTTGGAAAGACGAACTGGTGGACTTTCTCGTGTGATTGAACGTGGCACAAAAGGAATTGAAGCTATCGTCAGATTTTCAATTCTGAACACAATACCAACGATTTTAGAATTTTTTTTGACAGCATTTGTATTTTACATCAACTATGGATGGTATTATTTATTTATAGTTATAATAATAGTTGGTTTATATACTTGGTTTACAATCAAAGCGAGCGATTGGCGCATTCGTATTCGGCAAAAAATGAATACAGCAGATACTGAAGCTAATACACATGCTGTTGATTCTCTTTTGAATTTTGAAACGGTTAAATATTTTTCTAATGAAATTCTGGAAGCGCGTCGGTTTGATTCTTCTATGGCAAGTTATGAAAATGCCGCAACGAAAATTTGGACATCATTAAGCTGGCTTAATTTTGGTCAGGCTCTTATTTTTGGTATTGGAATGACTATTCTAATGTTGATGTCAGCGTACGAAGTTTTTCATAAGACCCAAACTTTGGGGGATTTCGTGTTTATTAATGCACTTTTAATACAGCTTTCTATTCCGCTAAATTTTATTGGTTCAATTTATCGTGACATTCGACAAGGATTAACCGATATTGAAGCCATGTTTGATCTTTTAGATGTTCAGCAAGAAGTCGTTGATAAATCAGACGCCAAATCATTGGTGGTAGGAAGTGGTACTATTCGGTTTAATCAGGTAAATTTTTCCTATGATTCAACTCGACAGATTCTCAAAGAAGTTGATTTTGAGATTCCTGGCGGCAAAACAGTTGCAATCGTCGGTCCATCAGGTGCTGGTAAATCGACTATTTCTCGATTACTTTTTCGATTTTACGATGTTGATTCAGGATCTATTACGATTGACGGACAAGATATCCGTGATGTAACGCAAAAAAGTTTGCGTGAAGCTATTGGCATGGTACCGCAGGATACGGTGTTATTTAACGATACGATTGCTTATAACATTTGCTACGGGCGTCCAAGTGCTACGGATGAAGAAATACACAAAGCTGCTGAAATGGCACAGATCTTAAAATTTATTGAGATGCTTCCGGAAGGTTTTCAATCTATGGTAGGTGAGCGTGGTCTCAAGTTGTCAGGTGGTGAAAAACAACGTATAGCTATTGCGCGTACACTGTTGAAAGCTCCGCCACTTCTTATTCTGGATGAAGCAACAGCCGCTCTTGATACGGCAACAGAGCAAGAAATTCAACAAGCATTGGATATTGTAAGCCGTGGACGCACAACATTGATAATTGCTCATCGTCTTTCTACTGTTATAAATGCTGATGAAATTTTGGTTCTCAAAAATGGACGTATTATTGAAAATGGGACGCATGCAGAGCTTTTATACAAGAAAGGTCTTTATGCTTCAATGTGGAATAAGCAGCTTGAAGCATCAAAAGCGGAAGAAAAGTTACGTAAAATACGTGAAGAAGATGAGTTGGGTGTTGTTAATCGTAAAAAATGAGCTGCACAAATGTGGTATGTATCTATATAAAGTGATTAATTAAGTGACGTAAACGGACACGAAGAACGAAGAAATTTATTACTGGTTTAAGTTATACTATGAATAGGAAATTATATGAGTATTTTACAATCTGTCCATAATAGCTTTGTACCAATTCATAAAGAGGGTTACCCTTTTATTGTAGTATTTTTTATTATTTCACTCATTTTGGGTTGGGTATGGAGTCCATTATTTTGGTGTGGTCTTATTCTCACTGTATGGTGTATATACTTTTTTCGTGATCCAGATCGTGTAATTCCTTTGAATTCAGATTGGATTATGTCGCCTGCTGACGGGCGTATCTCATTCGTTGAACCGTGTATTCCTCCTGAAGAATTAGGATTAGGTAAAGAAGAAATGATCCGTATTTCTGTGTTTATGGATATTTTTTCATGCCATATCAATCGTATTCCTATAAGTGGTACAATAGAGTCTATTATTTATCGCCCAGGTCAGTTTGTTAATGCTGAGCTTGATAAAGCTAGCCAGTTTAATGAGCGTAATAGTATCGTAATTGACAGCAAACATGGTAAAATTGGTATGGTACAAATAGCCGGTATGGTTGCTCGCCGGATTGTTTGTTGGTCAAAAGAAAATGATTCCGTTATTACCGGAGAACGATTTGGGTTGATTCGGTTTGGTTCTCGTCTTGATATTTATATACCAACTGCAGTGAAATTACGTGTTGCAGTTGGCCAGAGAGCAATTGCAGGAGAAACAGTTTTAGGTTCTTTTAATGATAAGAGTGCTACAACTGACTTCAGATTTGATTAGGACGGCCCATGAAAAATTTTTCGTTATTTTCGTCATTTAATCCTGAAGGACAGCATGATGATGCTGGAAATCGGTGGCGTTCACCCACGCCTATGCGATATGTTATTCCCAATATCATAACGGTTTTAGCAATTTGCGCAGGAATGAGTAGTATTCGTTTGGCTTTTGAGCATCGCTATGAGGCTGCTATTTTAATGGTACTTTTGGCAGCAATCTTAGATGGAGCTGATGGTCGTATCGCTCGTTTAATGGATGGGAGTTCATCTTTTGGAGCACAGATGGATTCTCTTGCTGATGTGGTTAATTTTGGTGTTGCACCTGCGCTTATTGTTTATTCCTTTGTTTTGAATCAAGCTCACCAAGTTGGTTGGGTTGCGGCACTTGTCTATTGTGTTGCTTGTTGTTTGCGATTAGCACGTTTTAATGTGATGTTGGATAATGCTGATATACCAAAATGGAAAAAAAATTATTTTGTTGGTGTGCCCGCTCCAGCAGGAGCATTATTGCTTTTATTGCCTATGTATTTAGGAGCTCTTGGTTTAATACCAAGTTGGAGTTGGGCGTTATTTTTTAGCCTTTATACTGTAATTATTGCTTTTCTTTTGGTTAGTCGTTTACCGGTATGGAATGCAAAAACGATTGATCAAAATTTGAGGCGTGATATCGTTGTACCGTGCATGTTGGGTGTTGTTATTTATGTAGGTTTTCTCGCCACTTACACATGGTACACTTTATTGATCACAGCTGTTTGCTATATAATTTTTCTCCCCTGTAGTTTTATGGCTTATAATAAACGAGTTGCTTTGGAAGAAAAAAAGATCAATTCTGAAGCTGTTCAAGAATCATAGAGATTTATATTTTGTTTCTTTGGAAGAAAAGTAGAAGTAGAAAGAAATTTAATTCTACCTCTTCTATGTTTATGATTAATTAGGTACATGATAATCCATAAACCGATTTTTACGGACATTAAAGAGTTTTCCTGTTTCTTTTAAATCAGGAGAGAATAGATGTACTATCTTTGCTGCTACTTGTTGTGGTAAAGGAAGAGTTTGAGGATCTTCATTAGGCATGGCTTGTGCACGCATGGCAGTGCGTGTTGCACCAGGGTCAACACAATTAATTTTGATAGAGGTTTGCTTTAGTTCTTCTGCCCAACAACGGGCAATAATTTCTAAAGCAGCTTTAGAGGCTGCATAAGGTCCCCAGAAAGCTCGTGCAACATGAGCAACGCTTGAGGATAAAAAAATCGCCCGTCCAGCATCAGATTTACGCAGTAAAGGTTCAACGATTTTCATTAAGCGCCATTGGCTTATGAGATTTATTTGAAAAATATCTTCAAAAACTGTGTTTTCGATATGAGCTATTGGTGAAAGTGTTCCAAGAATTCCTGCATTTGCAACCATAATATCGAGTTTTTCCCAGCGTTTGGCAATAGCAATACCAAGGGCATTAATATTTTCCATATGCTGTAAGTCGAGTGGAACTAGGGTTGCATGAGCACCTTTTTTTCGAATTTGATTATCAAGTTCAGTGAGTCCATTGGTTGTTCGTGCAATAGCGATAATGTGAGCGCCGCGTGCTGCAAGCTCTAACGCTAAATGATAGCCAATTCCTCTTGAAGCACCGGTAACGAGTGCAACGCGACCAAAGAGATTAAAATCAATTTTTTTCATCCTTAATCTCTTGTTTTAAGGACAGATGATTGATGAATTTTAGGAATATTTTTTTGATCAATCAGTTGTGTAGGATAATGTCCGGTAAAATAATGGTCAGTGAATTGGGGATCAGCGTTATTGCGTTTTTCTCCTGCTACAGCGAGATAGAGCCCATCCGTTGAAAGAAATTCTAATGAATCAGCTCCCACAAAATTGCACATAGATTTTAAGTCTGGATATTGATTAGCTAGTAGGCTTTCAACAGTAGGTGTATCAATACCATAAAAATCAGGATAAAAAATCATAGGGCTAGAAATGCGCATATGGACTTCTTTTGCTCCTGCATCTCGGAGCATCCGTACGATTTTAACGGATGTTGTTCCACGTACAATCGAGTCATCGATCAAAATAACGCGTTTTCCTTTGATGACAGAACGATTCGCAGAATGCTTTAATTTTACTCCAAAAGCACGAATTTGTTGTGTTGGTTCGATAAAAGTGCGACCAACATAGTGATTACGAATAATACCAAGCTCAAAGGGAATTCCAATTTCTTGTGCATAGCCAATTGCAGCGGGTGTTCCACCATCAGGAACGGGAACCACAACATCACCTTCACAGGGAGCTTCCTGCGCTAAACGAATCCCCATGTTTTTACGTACCGTATAAATACTACGTCCTCCAACGATTGAATCAGGACGCGCAAAATAGACATATTCAAAAAGACAAAGTTTTTCTGGTTTTCCATTCACTGGTTTTATAATTTTTTTAGTAATTTCTCCGTTTTTTTGTATTTCACATATAATAATTTCTCCATTTTTAACGTCGCGGACATATTTTGCTCCAATAATATCAAGTGCACAGGTTTCGGAACAAAAAATTGGTTTACCATCAAGTTCACCCATCACGAGAGGTCTAATACCTGTTGGGTCGCGTGCAGCAATAAGTTTGGTGCGTGTGAGTGCCAACATAGCATATCCACCTTCCACTTGTCGAACAGCATCAACAAAACGATCAGATGACGATTCATAACGTGAACGAGCAATAAGATGAAGAAAAACTTCTGAATCTGATGTCGATTGACAAATAGCACCTGAGGCAATAAGTTCGCGGCGTAATGTAAGACCATTGGTAAGATTACCATTATGAGCAATAGCAATACCTCCAGCTTTTAATTCAGCAAAAAGAGGCTGAACGTTACGTAATGCTATTTCTCCAGTTGTTGAATAACGTGTATGTCCGATAGCACGATTTCCTGGTAAACGAGCAAGTGTTGCGGGGGATGTATAGTGATCACCGACAAGACCTAGATGCTTTTCTTGATGAAACATTTTATTATGATAAGAAACAATCCCAGCTGCTTCTTGCCCGCGATGTTGAAGTGCGTGGAGCCCAAGAGCTGTTAATGTTGCTGCATCCTCATGTCCAAGAATACCAAAAACTCCACATTCTTCATGCAGGGTATCATCATTCAATAAAAAATCCTGACAGGAAATGTCGTTTTTTGTCATCATATTCTTTCAGTTGTGATATGAAGGGTAATTATATCATACTTACACGTTATTGGGAATTTTTTGCTCATGACGAACTATTTCCTATTTTACTGAATTACCTTTTCATGAGAGTGCTTATCCTGTGTATGAGCATCATCTTTTTTAAAGATTTT
Source organism: Bartonella alsatica (assembly GCF_013388295.1). Taxonomy (NCBI): domain Bacteria; kingdom Pseudomonadati; phylum Pseudomonadota; class Alphaproteobacteria; order Hyphomicrobiales; family Bartonellaceae; genus Bartonella; species Bartonella alsatica. The sequence continues at coordinate 1,487,919 of NZ_CP058235.1, forward strand.
TTCTGCTTTTTCGAGAACAGTATCAAGATTTTTGGGGACGCTCTCCCAAATTTTTTGTCCCAATGAATCTAAGATGGGTTTTGTTGTTGCATTTTTTAACCAGTTTGCTTGGTTCTCAGGTCTAATAAGCGCATTAATAAGCAACACGCCAATAACCATGATGAATAAACCGCGAAGTGCTCCAAAAACAAAACCGATACTACGATCAAGGATGCCAATTCGACTATCAATAATAAAATCAGAGATTTTCATTGTAATGATTGAAGTAATAATGAGAACAATAATAAAAATCGTGACTAACGTTGTAATCAATGCAATCATTTTATTAGAGAGATATTGCTCAAAAAAGGGCAATACAGGTTTGAATAAAAACAGCGTAGCGCCAGCTGCGATTACCCAGGAAGCCAACGACAGCACTTCACGTGAAAATCCTCGGAGCATAGCGAGAAAAGCAGACAATAGAATGATTGCCACGACAATTCCATCAAGGACTGTTATGATCATTTGTTTTTTCCTTATACATAAAGTTGTGTTTTTTGAAGTTAGTATACAAATGCACTTCTTGTTATGCCATTTTTTATTCTTATAGCAAGGGTCTTTTGTATTTTGTAGAATTTTTTCTATATTATTATACGTATGGAACAGAACGTTTTTTACCTGCGGTAAGAGTGGCAACAAGCTCAGGAAGGTCAGAGAATGTTTTTTGTTGAAAATTGAGCAATTTCATTATTTCAGTTGTTCTAGTTGGTTGGACAGCCCCTTGAAAACCAAGCTTTTTTGCTTCATTGATACGTTGTGCTGAATGTGCGACAGGACGGATAGCTCCTGAAAGGCTGATTTCACCAAAATATACATAATCCGTTGGGAGAGGAATGTTTTCATGAGAGGATACCAAAGCTGCTGCAACGGCTAAATCAGCGGCGGGTTCTGATATGCGATATCCGCCTGCAACGTTAAGATAAACATCGTGTTGTCCGAAGAGCATACCGCAATGAGCTTCTAAAACAGCAAGTATCATGGAAAGACGATTTCCATCCCATCCCACAACAGCTCGCCGTGGTGTTCCAAATGAAGAGGGAGCAACCAGTGCTTGAATTTCTACTAATATCGGGCGTGTTCCTTCCATTCCTGCAAAAACAGTAGATCCAGGTGCGTTTTCATTTCGTTCACCTAAAAATAGTTCAGATGGATTAATTACTTCTCGTAATCCTTTATCAGACATTTCAAAAACACCAATTTCATTAGTTGCTCCGAAGCGATTTTTTACAGTTCTAAGAATTCGATAATGATGTCCTCCTTCACCTTCAAAATAGAGAACACCATCAACCATATGTTCGACAACTCGAGGACCGGCAATTTGTCCATCTTTTGTCATATGACCAACCAGGATAACAGCTGCTCCTGTTTTTTTTGCAAAGCGGATCATTGCTTGAGCACCGATGCGCACTTGTGTAACAGTACCGGGCGCTGAATCAGCTGAGTCTGACCATAAAGTTTGAATGGAATCAACAATAACCATATCAAGGTTCTTATGTTTGCTTAAGGTTGCAAGGATATCTTCAACATTAGTTTCAGCAGCAAGTTTAACCTCTGTATCAGCAGCCCCAAGCCTTTGTGCACGTAAACAAATTTGTGTAATAGCTTCTTCACCTGAAACATAGACAACGTTATATCCTTTTCGTGATAAAGCAGCTGCTGTTTGAGTCAACAATGTTGATTTTCCAATACCTGGATCTCCACCAACAAGTAATGCAGATCCACGGACAAAGCCTCCGCCAGTAACACGATCAAGTTCAGTAATGCCAGAATGGATACGTGGCGCATCTTGAAGATCTCCAGAAAGAGACATTAATGCGACAATACGTCCTTTACGAATATTTTGCGTAGGGCCACTTCCAATACCACTATTCAAATTTTCTTCAATAAGGGAATTCCATTCGCTACAAGAACTACATTTTCCAGCCCAACGCGAATGGATTGTACCACAATTTTGGCAAATAAACTGAATACGGTTGCGAGCCATTATTATTTAACCGATTTGTTCTGGAAGATAATCACTATCTGCCAGATCACTAAAGCGTGTAAAATCAGACTGAAACGCAAGATGGACGGTTCCTGTTGGTCCATGGCGTTGTTTTGCAATAATAACGTCGGCTTTTCCAAAAGCTTTATCCATCGCATTTTGCCATCTTTCATATTCAAGAGTACCTATTTTGGGTTCTTCATTTTTGAGATAATATTCTTCACGGTACACAAAAAGAACAATGTCTGCATCTTGCTCAATCGAACCAGATTCTCGCAAATCTGAAAGTTGTGGACGTTTATCTGTCCGATTTTCGACTTGGCGCGAAAGTTGCGAAAGAGCGATAATGGGAATATTCAATTCTTTCGCTAATGCTTTTAATCCTGTGGTAATTTCTGTAATTTCTTGAACACGATTTTCAGATGAACGTTTTGAATGGCTTGTCATTAACTGGATGTAGTCAATAATCAAGACATGCAAACCATGTTGCCGCTTGAGACGTCTTGCGCGGGCTGCCAATTGCGTGATTGATATACCGCCAGTTTGATCGATATAAAGCGGTGCTTTTTGTAAGCGATTCATAGCACGAATGATTTTGGAAAATTGCTCTTCTGAGATATTCCCCCGTCGAATATCAGAAGAAGAGACCTCTGTTTGTTCAGAAATAATACGGGTTGCAAGTTGTTCTGATGACATTTCAAGGGAGAAGAAACCAACAATGCCTCCTTCATTTTCTTGTGTTTTAGCATTATAATTGCAAGCATTAGCAATTTTAAAGGCAATATTGGTTGCAAGTGAAGTTTTCCCCATACCAGGGCGTCCAGCGAGGATAATTAAGTCAGATTTTTGTAATCCTCCCATTTTTTCATCAAGTGTTTTAATATGAGTAGCTATTCCTGATAAGCGTGATGAACGCTTTTTGGCAGCACTTGCCATGTCAACAGCTTTTTTGACAGCCTCATTAAAATTTTCAAAACCTCCACCATATTTGCCTTTTTCAGCTAGTTCAAACAGATGTTGTTCAACCATTTCAATTTGTTTGGCTGGCGTAAACTCTAGTGGAGCCTCAAAGGCTGTATTGACAACTTGAGTTCCAAGATTAATTAGGGAACGTCGGATAAAAAGATCATAAATGACCCGTCCATAATCCTCAGTATTAATGATTGTTATCGCTTCTTTAGCTAAACGAACAACGTAAGTGTATACAGTGATATCACTAATTTTTTCGTCGGCTGGAATAAAGGGCTTAATGGTAACCGGATCTGCAACTTTTCCTTTTTCGATAAGGTGAGATAAAACATCGTAAATTTTTTGATGTAGTGGTTCAAAAAAATGTTCTGGTTTAAGAAAATCTGAGACGCGGTCGTGAGCATCATTGTTAATGAGAAGTGCACCGAGCAATGCTTGTTCAGCTTCAATATTGTGCGGTAGTTGTTGAAAAGAAGAAGGATCTTCTTTTTGTGAAGAACTGAAATTGACAATGCATGTTTCTTCCATAACAGTTTTTTCCACTAAATTCACTTTAGCTATTTTAGATAATCGATTGAACACTGTATATTAAAAAGTTAGGAGGCAAAACCACCCTTTTCAGTTAAAAACATATTTTCAATTTTTGAGACTCTTTTCAATTGCTGGTTCATCATTATTTGTATGCAACCCATTCCTTTACATTTTATTTTATAAATGGAAATTTTAGAAAATATATAAATTTTCCAAATTGCACTTTTTATGTTCGGGATTATTTCAGCTAAATTGAGGATATAATCAATTTACCAATTTTAATAGATACTACTTGTTTTACAGAATAAAGACTTAAGAAATTTTTTAGCAGAACAACATGAGGGAAGTATTTTCGCTTATTATATCTATAGTTTCTAGAATATAACATTTTTATACAATATACGAGATACAGCTTTTTGATGATAAAACACTCAACTTTTTAAGCTGAGTGTTTTTGTAAATGTTTCACTTTATTAAACGATGAAAAAATAAAAAATGCAAGATAAGTAATAAAAATAGTAATTAAGCCTCTTTATTAATTGCCATTTGTATCGTTTTCATTATTTTCTTTTGCTAATAACTCTTCCTGTTTGTCTTCTAATAACTCCTCTTGAATATCATATATTGCTTCAGTAGAGGTTAAATTTTCACCTTCTGCTTGGCGTTGTGCTTCACTAGCCGAACGTGCAATATTAATGATCACAGAAATTTGAACTTCAGGGTGTAGGCTAAGAGTGATATTATGAAGGCCGATAGTTTTTATTGGATGGTTAAGTTCGACCTGATTTCTACTAATGGAAAAACCCTCATCTGTAATAATTTGAGAAATATCACGTGTTGATACAGATCCGTAAAGTTGCCCTGTTTCACCAGCTGAACGGATGGCAACAAATGATTTACTATCAAGTTTTTCAGCAACTTTCTGTGCTTCGCTTTTGCGTTCAAGATTATACGCTTCAAGTTGTGCACGTTGTGTTTCAAAATGTTTTTTATTAGCTTCATTCGCGCGTAAAGCTTTACCTTGAGGCAAGAGAAAATTACGTGCATAACCATCTTTAACTGAGACAATATCGCCCATCTGACCAAGACGAGGAATACGCTCAAGTAGGATAATATCCATAGTTTTTCCTTTCGAACAAATAAATTTAATGAAGTTTTTTGCGTGATTGAAAGTTGTATTGAATAGCTGCCCAAATACCCATTAAAAGCATCATGAAAGAAATAGGTGGAGCAAAAACGACGGTTAAAATAGCAATATAAACAAGAGAAAGTATAATAATCCGACCGTTGATTCCTTTCGTAATATTATGGAGATATGCTAGACCACTGATTGATATGATAACAGTATATGCAGTACTAAAGACACGCGTGCTCAAATTAACAGTAGTACTGAATTCAACCATTGATGCTATGCAAACAACAATGAAAATAAAAATTCCAGAGATTGGAAGGCGAAGAGTTTGGCTCCAATCATCCCGGGGCCTTTTCAGCCATTTCATATGTTGTGCTGTTATCATCGAAAAATAAAGATTACCCATGAGAAAAATCAAACTATAAATAGTCAAAGCAATAGCAGTCAAAGTTGCTGCATGGGTCATTAAAAGCTCAGTAAACGTGCGTATATCAGTTTCCTTTATTGACTGCGATTGTTGCATAGCTTGTGCTATGTTATCAGTGATTTTTTTCGCAATGAGAGGTGTGGATGGACGGGTTTGAACATAGAGACCGATGAAGGTTGCTATGAGAGCGATAAAATTGGTTAAATGAAAAATAACCGATGATAATGGATACCATGTCAGTGTGTTTTCCTGTTGCGTTGGTTGCGCAAGCCCAAGGAGCCAAGAAGCATAGACCGCCGGAAGGAAAAATAATAACGTAAAACCAAGAGCAATATAAATATTAGTGGTAATTACAAGAACAACAGGGGCAATTATTAAGGCAACGAGGCTAGCTAATGTTCCTTGACCAAATGCAACAATAAAAATTGGGAATGAAAGAAAGCAACCAAGAAGAAGAGAAAAATAAGGTGCAATATTCGCAACGCTGATAATTGCCATTCCTATGACAACAGTAAATAACCCCGCTAAAATACCAGTCATTATTTTATAAACATGAAAGTTTTTCATTTATCGCTGTCCTGCCTTCCGCAGTTAGAGGGATCCAACACCTCAACTTTTAATATATTATACATCTTAATATAGTCTACAATTAACTATATCACGCAATTACACAAGGAAAAGCAACTGGGGAGAGATTCCCCAGCTGCTTAGTTACTGATAGTTTATCTTATAACGTATGGAAGCAAGCCTAGAAAACGAGCCCGTTTAATGGCATTAGCCAATTCACGCTGCTTTTTTTGACTAACGGCTGTGATTCGAGAGGGAACGATTTTACCACGCTCTGAAATATAACGCTGCAATAATTTGACATCTTTATAATCAATTTTAGGAGCATTGGCACCTGAAAACGGACATGTTTTACGACGGCGGTGAAAAGGACGACGTGCTGCAGTTTGATTGATATCAGTCATCATTCTACTCCTTCTATGGCAACTTCACGTTGACGCCGTGGAGAACGAGAACGCTCTTCATCTTGATCAATATGATCATTACGATCAAGGCGTGAAAGCACAACAGATTTCCCTTTTTCGTGTTTTTCTACGCGAATAGTCATGTAACGCAAAATATCCTCATTGATGCGCATTTGACGTTCAACTTCAAAAATTGCTGCGGCTGGCGCATCGATATTAATCAGTATATAATAAGCCTTACGGTTTTTGCGAATACGATACGCAAGGGGACGAAGACCCCAATTTTCTATACGCCCAACTTTTCCACCATGCGCTTCAATGACACCTTTGTAAACATTCAAAAGTTCATCAATTTGCTGCGGAGCCATATCCTGTCGGGCAAGAAACATGTGTTCATAAAGAGCCATTGTTTTGCCTTTCTTCAATTAAACTTTACCGATTTTAGCGCAAAGCCCCTGCGACTTGTCTTTTTTGGAAAACCAAAGAAGAAAGGACGCGTTTACAATTCGAGACATCCGAGAGTGGAGACACAGGAGGTCGAAAACATTATGTTCTCTACTAATTATTTTTCAGTCCTCCGTTCAATCTCCAGCTAAATTACCGGTAACGAACGTTTGACATTTACAGCTTATCTTTAGAAATAGCAAGTTTGTGCGCATAAAAAATGTAATTTTAAATATTATCTTTTTATTATGTTTCATTTTTTTACAAAGAGATAATATTGTAAAGCTATAAGATGAAGGAGAGAAAAATGATTTTTTTAAACCAGATTGATGCTGCGCTTTTTGAAATGTTTGCTGGCAATCATCAATCATGGTCGCTTTTGGTTTTGTTTAGTATTTTTTGCGCAAAGTTTTTGATTTATATCGTTCCTATACATCTTTTTGTGCTATGGTTCTCTGGTGGAGAGATGGAACGACGCGTAGTGCTGAGCATTTGCGTAGCAATTTGTGCGGCTCTTTTTATAGGTTATCTCATTTCTCTTATTTATTTTCATCCACGCCCGTTTGTTATGGGGTTAGCAACACCGTTAATTAAACATCATGCGACAGCTTCTTTTCCTAGTAATCATGCCTTAACTATTGCATCTTATATGGCGAGTCTTTATTTTTACCGATACAAAATTGCTTTTAAGTTTGCAGCATTATTTGTATGCTTGATCTGTTGGGGGCGCATCTTTGTTGGTGTACATTATCCCTTTGATGTTTTAGCGGGTACAATTTTAGGAAGTCTGATAAGTTGGGGCGTTATTCAGTTTTTAGCACCGTATTTCCCTAAGTTTTTATATCAAATTCCGCCCTTAAAATATAACCTTAAGCGAGATACCCGTTCTAAATAAGTTACTTTATCTTGATTTATGCTTATGAATAAGATCAAAAGAAAGCAATTTAATTGCACAATTCTAGGAGTCGATTGATGGTGGCAGCTTTTACTTTTCCAGGGCAAGGAAGTCAGATTGTTGGTATGGGCAAAGTACTTACAGAGCAATTTGTTGCGGCGCGGATGGTTTTTGAGGAAGTAGATGATGCTTTAGATGAGAAATTATCAGATATCATCTTTGAAGGGCCAGTAGATGTTTTAATGTTAACAGAAAATGCGCAACCAGCATTGATGGCCGTATCCATAGCTATTATTCGTGTAATGGAACAGTTAGGCTTTAATATGGAAACAAAGGTAAAATTTGTTGCAGGTCATTCTTTAGGTGAATATTCGGCTCTTTGTGCTGCTGGTACATTTAGTCTTACTGATACTGCAAGGCTCTTAAGGATTCGTGGAAAGGCCATGCAGGCTGCTGTTGCTGTTGGTAAAGGCTCTATGGCAGCACTTATTGGTTTGGATGAGAAAGATGTGGAAAAAATTTGCAGAATTGTTTCTGGAGAAGGATTATGCCAAATTGCTAATGATAATGGTGGCGGGCAGATTGTAATTTCAGGTACAGCAAAAGCAGTTGAAGTAGCAGTAGAGATTGCATTGAAAAAAGGTGCTAAACGTGCACTTCTTCTTCCAGTTTCTGCACCCTTTCATTCCTCATTAATGCAACCTGCTGCCGATGCTATGAAGAATGCATTTTTGTCTGTTAATGCGGTGGCTCCTATTGTTCCTCTCGTTGCCAATGTTTCTGTTACACCAGAGAGTGATCCAGAGCGTATTGTTACGCTTCTTGTTCAACAAGTGACTAGGAGAGTGCGATGGCGTGAAACGATAGAGTGGATCGGAACCAATGGAGTTGATACGCTTTTTGAAGTTGGTTCTGGTAAAGTATTAACAGGTTTAGCACGCCGTATTAATAAGGATATAAAGGGATTATCAATTGGGACAGCTGAGGAAATAGAAGCAGCATTACGGGTACTCGGCGTTTAATCTATAAGGAGTCTGAAAAATGTTTAAATTAACAGGTCGTAAAGCTCTTGTGACGGGAGCATCTGGAGGAATTGGTGAGGCAATTGTGCGTTGCTTCCATGCGCAAGGAGCAATTGTTGGGCTCCATGGAACCCGTGAAGACAAGCTAAAGGAAGTAGCTGCAGATTTGGGACAAAATGTTTTTATATTTCCAGCTAATCTTTCTAAGCGTCAATCAATTAAGCAATTAGCTGAAGCAGCGGAAAAAGAAATGGGTGGTGTAGACATTCTAGTTAATAATGCTGGAATCACTCGAGATGGTCTCTTTGTACGTATGCAGGATCAAGACTGGGATGATGTTTTAGCTGTTAACCTAACAGCTGTTTCTACTTTAACACGTGCATTGACACATTCTATGATGCGGCGTCGCTATGGAAGGATTATTAATATAACATCTGTTGTTGGCGTTGTCGGAAATCCTGGACAAACGAATTATTGCGCTGCAAAAGCTGGTTTGATAGGCTTTTCTAAAGCATTGGCGCAAGAAATTGCTTCACGAAACATTACTGTCAATTGTATTGCTCCAGGATTCATTAAGTCTGCAATGACCGACAAACTTAACGAAAAGCAAAAAGAAACCATTATGACGGCGATTCCAATGAAGCGTATGGGAATAGGGGAAGAAATAGCTTTTGCTGCTGTTTATTTAGCAAGCGATGAAGCATCATATGTGACAGGTCAAACACTACACGTCAATGGGGGGATGGCAATGATCTGAGTATTTGCTTTATTCCACATTGATTTATAAGTCGTATTATTTTAGATAGTAACGAATGAAATGGAAAGATGCATCCATTTCTTTAATTTATGGGTTAGCCAATTTATATCGGAGAGTCAGATTATAGGAAATGTTCACGGAATGTTTTACTTTAGAAGTAATCCATCTATTGCTTGATTAGAGGACCCGATATAGCTAACAAAATTATAGGAAAATAATTAAATTCGAGGATTTCATTATGAGTGATACAGTAGAGCGCGTTAAAAAAATTATCGTGGAGCATCTTGGTGTTAATGCAGATAAGGTTGTAGAAAATGCAAGCTTTATCGATGATCTAGGAGCAGATAGCCTTGATACGGTTGAGCTTGTTATGGCTTTTGAAGAAGAATTTGGTATAGAAATTCCAGATGAAGCTGCTGAAACAATTTTTACAGTTGGTGATGCAGTAAAGTTTATCGATAAAGCTTCTGCCTAATAATTGAAAGGCAAAAGTGTAAAATGCTTTTGCTTTTATTTGAGGGACTATTTTAAGAATAGAACGTTGAGAGGTGAATCTCAATTCAAGGTTAGAAGTTATGAGACGTGTTGTTGTTACTGGTTTAGGGTTGGTATCTCCATTAGCTGGTAGTGTTGAATATAGTTGGAAACGCCTTCTTGAGGGAAAAAGTGGTGTTCGACGCATCACTGAATTTGATGTATCTGATTTGTCATGCCAGATCGCTGCTCGTATTCCTTTGGGAGATGGAACAGATGGTACATATAATGCTGATTTGTATATGGATCCCAAGGAACAGCGTAAGGTTGATGCATTTATTGTTTATGCAATGGCTGCTGCTGGACAAGCACTTTCAGATGCTGAATGGTTTCCAAAGAGTGATGAAGATCAGATTTGCACAGGTGTATTAATTGGTTCGGGGATTGGTGGTATTGAAGGGATTGTTGAGGCTGGCGATACACTTCGTGATAAAGGTCCACGGCGTGTTTCTCCTTTTTTTATTCCAGGACGTTTAATTAATCTTGCTTCTGGTTATGTTTCTATTAAGTACGGTTTGCGCGGTCCCAATCATTCGGTTGTAACGGCTTGTTCTACAGGTGCGCATGCAATTGGGGATGCGGCGCGTTTGATTGCATTGGGTGATGCAGATGTAATGGTGGCAGGCGGCACTGAATCTCCGATAAATCGAATATCTCTTGCTGGTTTTTCTGCTTGTAGAGCTCTTTCTACTTGTCGTAATGATGATCCTGAACGAGCATCACGTCCTTATGATACTGATCGTGATGGTTTTGTGATGGGGGAGGGAGCTGCGGTTGTCATTTTAGAAGAACTTGAACATGCAAAAAAACGCGGTGCTCGTATTTATGCTGAGATTATTGGCTATGGTTTATCTGGTGATGCTTACCACATTACTGCGCCTTCAGAGAGTGGTGAAGGTGCACAGCGTAGTATGATGGCTGCTCTTAAGCGTGCGCAAGTGAATGTAAGCGATATTGATTATATTAATGCTCATGGAACTTCAACGATGGCCGATGTCATAGAGTTGGTGGCTGTTGAGCGTGTTTTAGGTCATTATGCGTCACAAGTATCTATGTCATCAACAAAATCGTCTGTGGGGCATTTACTTGGCGCAGCTGGTGCTGCTGAGGCTATTTTTTGTATTTTAGCTATACGAGATAATATTGCTCCAGCTACACTTAATCTTGATAATCCCTCAATTGAAACGAAAATTGATCTTGTTCCGCATAAACCGCGCGAACGAAGGATTGATACGATTCTTTCCAATTCCTTTGGGTTTGGTGGAACAAATGCGTCTTTGGTTATGCGGCGTTTTGGAGAGTAATAATTATTTTTATTTGTTCTTCTGTTTCTGAGTTTTCTACTTTATTATAAAATTATAAGCGTTGAAGTGAGGAATTATAGTTGTAAAACCTAAAAGTTGCTGAGGGTGATAGTTATGTCCGATGTGAAAAATGAAAATCCACTAGCGGACGTAGATGATATCTCTTCGAATCATATGGTAAATAATAATGGTGTGTTAGCACTTAAGAAACGAAAGAAGTCATTTATCGTACGTAATCCGTTGGTTATTCTCGGTCATTTTTTTCTGATGCTGATTGTGGTTATTATTTTGGCCATAAGTATTCCTCTTTATATTGGAAAAAGTATTTTTGAAGGAAAGGGGATGGCTGAGGAGGAGCAAGTTGTTCTTATTTATCCTGGAACAGGTATTCGTGAAATTGCTTCACTACTTGAAAAACGTGGTCTCATTCGATCATCTGACGTTTTTGTTTATGGAGTTGGTTATCATCAAAAAACAACACATCTTAAGGCTGGTGAATATTTAATTCCAGCACACGCCTCGATGCGGGATATTATGGATATCCTTGTGAAAGGCAAATCTATTGAATATACGTTTACAGTACCGGAAGGTTTGACGGTTCAACAAGTTTTCGATCGATTAGCTGCTAATAAAATTTTAATTGGGGATCTTCCAAAAGTTTTGCCTCCAGAAGGCAGTTTGATGACGGATACTGTTCATTTTATTCGAGGAACAACGCGTAAAGAAATTATAAACAGATTGCGCAAAGGACAGGAAAAATTAATTCATGCTATATGGGCTACGCGCTCACCTGATTTACCAATAAAATCCATCGACGAATTTGTCATATTGGCATCAATTGTTGAAAAAGAAACAGGAATTGCAGCAGAAAGACCCAAAGTTGCTGCAGTGTTTTATAACCGTCTTGCAAAACGTATGCGCCTTCAATCTGATCCAACGGTAATTTATGGTCTCTTTGGTGGAAGAGGATTGCCTTCAGGCCGTGCAATTTACCGTTCAGATCTTGAGAAGGAAACACCATATAATACTTATAAAATTGATGGTTTACCACCAACAGCTATTGCAAATCCAGGCCGAGATTCTTTGAAAGCCGTGGCGCATTCACCAAGAAGTGATGTGCTCTATTTTGTAGCTGATGGTTCTGGAGGGCATGTTTTTTCTAGAACTTTAGAGGAACATAATATAAATGTGCGCAAATGGCGTGCATTAAAAGCAACCCATTGATTTTGAGGAACTGTAGAAAATCTATTATTGAAGTTTTGAAGAAAGTAAAACAGTAAGATGATATTCTTTGAGGAAGAATTGTGTGCTAAAAAAAGAAATCAACGACGCGGTTTTTTATTTATTCTCTCTTCACCTTCAGGAGCTGGCAAATCAACTATTTCACGGTTACTTTTGAAAGATGGGCAATTAGAACTCTCTATAAGTATGACGACACGGCAAAAACGTCCTAGTGAAGTAGATGGCCTTCATTATCATTTTATTTCAAAGAAAGAGTTTGAACGCAAGCGTGATGGTGATGAGTTTATTGAATGGGCACAGGTTCATGGAAATTATTACGGAACTTTACGTGAAAGCGTTGAAAATGTGTTGAGTGCTGGTCGAGACATGTTATTCGATATTGATTATCAAGGCACTGAACAGCTACAAAAAAAGATGCCAGGTGATACTGTATCTGTTTTTATTCTTCCACCATCAATGAAAGAGCTCATTTCGCGTTTAAATTGTCGAGCAGAAGATAGCCAGGATATCATCAATTTACGATTGAAAAATGCACGAATGGAAATGCAACATTGGCATTCTTACGATTATATTGTCATTAATGAGGATTTAAATCAGTCCATCTTGCTTATTAAATCGATTTATTTAGCTGAAACAGCAAAACGTGAGCGATGTTCTTTTCTTGAATCTTTTATTGATGGGCTTATTGCTGAAAAGATTGGATAATGTCTTTATTGTTTTGAAAAAGAGTAATAAGTCAAAAGTTATGTTTTTTAGATCACCAAATTAGTTAACGTCACAAATTCGGAAATTGAAAGTGTTTCAGCACGGCGTGTTCCATCGATCCCAGCTTTTTCTAAAAGCATTTCACCTCCAAGAGTTTTAAAGTTTTGACGAAGCATTTTTCGTCTTTGTCCAAAAGCGGTTTTTGTTATAAAGCTTAATTTTTTTGCGGAGCAGGTAAGAGGTTGCGGTCGAGGAATGATATGAACAACGGAAGAGGTTATTTGAGGAACTGGTGTGAAGGCTTGAGGAGGCACATCAAAAGCAATTTTAGCAATAGTACGCCAGCCAGTTAAGACACTAAGGCGTCCATAGTGGGCAGATCGAGGCTTAGCAGTAATACGTTTTGCAACTTCACGCTGAAACATCAATGTCATTGATTCATAAAAAGGAGGCCATGGTTCAGCCAACAGCCAATTTAATAAGAGTTGTGTTCCGATATTATAGGGAAGATTTGCAATAATGCGTGGTTTTTCTGGAGATATTTCAAAAAGTTTTGAAAAATTTTGCTGCATCGCATCATTACAAATAACTTTTAATTTTTTTGGGTAGTGTTTTTCTATTTCTAAGAGAGCTGGTATAAAACGCTCATCACGTTCTATCGCTATTACTGTGGCACCCTTTGCAAGTAAGGCACGTGTCAAACCTCCAGGGCCTGGACCTACTTCAATAACAGGTTTTCCTTCTAGATTTCCTGCTTGAAGAGCGATTTTAGATGTCAAATTGAGATCAAAAAGGAAATTTTGTCCCAATGATTTATGAGCTTGCAATCCATACATATCAATAACCTCACGCAGAGGAGGTAAATTATCTATTGGCATGATATCAAACTATTTTCTGCAAGGTAGTTTGCAAGTTTAAGGGCAGCAATAAAACTTTTTGGAGAAGCTATCCCTTTATCAGCAATATCAAAAGCAGTTCCATGATCTGGAGAAGTGCGAATAAAAGGTAACCCTAACGTGACATTAACAGTGGAGTTAAAGTCTAATGTTTTTACAGGAATAAGGGCTTGATCATGATACATGCAAAGAGCAACATCATATATTTTTCTTGTTCTTTCATGGAACATTGTATCAGCAGGCAATGGACCTACAATATTAAGACCTTTCTTTTTAAGATATTCAATAGCAGGAGTAATAATTTCAATATCTTCTTTCCCCATTGCACCTTTTTCTCCAGCATGAGGATTAAGTCCAGCAACAGCTAGTCGGGGTGAAGTTATTTTAAATCGCTTTCTTAAATCGTGTTCAGTAATGAGCGCCGTTTGAATGATTAAATGACGTGTGAGCTGTAAAGGAACTTCCTTGAATGGAACATGAACAGTAATGGGTACCGTTTTTAAACGAGGACCGGATAACATCATTACTGGATGATAACATTTATTGGAGGTTTGATGGGCCAAATCAGCTAAAAATTCTGTATGACCTGGAAATTTAAATCCGGCATCGTAAAGATTCTTTTTGGCAATAGGACAAGTAACCAATGCAGATGCATGCCCACTTTGAATCAATTGAACACTGCGTTTAATGGCCTCAATTATTCCAGCAGTATTTTGGGGAGAAGGTAGACCTCGTTGATCACTTTGTCGATTTTCTAATGGTATTATGGGAAGAGCGGTTTGAAAGTTTTTTATAGGATTATTGATGAAGACAGACTCTACTTCAACGTCTATCTGTAAAAAACGAGCACACGAGCAAATAATATCTGGATCAGCAAGCAGAACAAAAGGTGGAACCTGATGAGTAACACGCAAACTCCACGCTTTTATAGCTATTTCAGGACCAATTCCGGCAGGATCACCACCACTAACAACAAGTACAGCCATTATGAGTTTTGAATACGCGCTATCTGACGCAATTCTTCTAAATACTTTTCACTTAATTTTTCAAGTGACTGAGAATTTTTTTGCTTATTATCTTGAATGGAAAATATCAGCCGAGCAACATAATCATCAGAAACTCTTTTTATTTTGCAGACAGCAAGCGCTTCAATCCCATCAGATGTCTCTTGAAATCGAGTCATTTTTCCGGCAGGTGTTGCGAGGATATCTTGTTCCCATGCACTAGGAAGTTGGGGCTCGAGAAATTTTCCTAAATGACGGATAGTAACATCTAAAATACCGCTTGCTTGCTTTTGGGAGTTAGCACATCCCTGAAAATGAGCGCGAAAATTGTTTGCTTCTCTCTGACGTTTTTCAAAAATTTCTGAACGCCGGTGTGCAGGAATGACAAAAATAATTCGCTGTAGTGTATATTGATTAGTTGAAGGTTTTACGCCACCATTTTTTAATATTCTGCGCACGGCTTCTTGTTCAGTAATCATACTCATTTCAGCTTGATAACGCGCATGAACAAGACGACCCCATCCTATTTGTCCACGGATGTAATTTTTAAAGTGTTGCACTGTGATATCATTTTGAGTCAGAATTTGATTAAGCTGATCAATTGTCATATTATTTTGCGTTGCAAAATTCTCAAAAGCGCTCTCAACTTCACTATTGCTCACTTCAATATTCCGGCGCTTTATTTCAGTATCTTTAAGAGCCTCATTGATGAGCTCATTTTTAGCTTGCTCAACAAGATTGCCCTGCTTTTGTTGCAATTTGAGGAAAGCAGCGCGCCTTTGAATATCGTAATTTGTGATAGGATTACCATTGACTGTAATAACAATGGCAGTTTGTGCAAAGACCGGTGAAATTAAAAATTCATTTACCAGCAGGTTATTTACATTCAAAGATGCAACACAAGATAAGGCAAGAATACACTTTTTCAATTTATTCATGTAAATAGACCTTCGCATTGTTATTTAATTTTTTCAACTAGCATAAAATATACGTTTTTTTTCATAAAAACAATGATAAGTTAAATTGCCTATAATATTCTTTTTATGAATATCAGTTTATCTTTTTTCCAATATCTGCAATTGTACGCAGTGAAAGAGAGAAATTAAAGTTTTGCAAAGGTGTCTTTTTTCCTGGGTCAGTTATCTGCTGATAACCGAGTGTTAGTCCAAAACATTCATCTATATAGTTCAAGCTAATTCCTCGTTTTATGAATGTGTTGGATACTAGATCATAACTGGCATTGCTGTTAACAGACCAATAGTTAGCTAATTTAATATCCGTTTGAAAAGAAATTTCTTGGCGCTCTTGTGGATATTCATAATTGGGTTGACTTGCTATGTAAGCATATTGTACAGCTACCCCGAAATTTTTCCATTTCTGTGATGCTTCAATTTCGCTGCGGCGTATTTTCCCTGTTTTTTTATCAAAACGTCCACGGGATTCTAGGGAAAAACCATTCTTGTGGTTTGCACTAAAAAGTGCAACATAGTCTGAACGTGTTGCTTCAAGGCTGGAATGAATACCTACATTAGCAAAATCTTTTTCTGCAAAAGAATTTTTGCCTGCAAGATGAAAAGATTGTCCCAAAAGGCTATAAAAAGACCAATTACTGTTAAAATTTCCAGAATATCTTAAACCGATATTAGCTCTTGTTCCACCTTCTATGCGGTCATAACCAGAAAACTTATCACGTTGAAAAAGGGTATTTGCATCAAATATGAAGCTTTGCGCATCTTCATTCGGGATTTGTCCGATATATCGTTCATTATTGCGTATAAAAATTTGTGCGATCGGTTCCACAATATGTGTAGAATTTCCCAATGTAATGAGCAAAGGATACCGTAATTCTAAACCAGCAGTTGCCATACCCCGAAATGCTGAGCTACGAAGAGTAGATAAGAAGTCATTCATTATATGAGCAGTATTGTTTTTGTGCACATTTGTTGTAAGGATATCAGTACGTAAAGAGAGAAGAGGGGTTAATATGAATCCATTGCGCATGTTAAAGCGCTTTTTCCACTCTAGCTCGTTTGTTAAACGGAAATTATTTCCAGCAATACCAGAAATCTTAGCAGCATTGAGAGGGGTTTCATTCCAGTCAGTAGAACTAAAGTCAGTATGACGACGATAAATTAATTGGATATTGCTATGAAAAGTAAGTTCTCCATTATAAATTGGTTCATTTTGAGTAAAAAAGTAATCAATCCGAGGGAGAACAAATGCTTGCCGGGAGTGACGTTCATAGAGATCATTCAATATAAAATCTTGAATTTTGAAATGGTAAAAACGCATATCAAAATAGTTTTTCTCTGCAAGACCATTCAAAAAAATCTGAGAAAGTTGTGTAGGATTGTTATAATTTTCGAGTTTATAAGCACGGCTGAAATATCGATCAGACTGTGCAAGAATATCCCATCCATAAGTCCAGCGTGAGTTAATACGAAAATTACCCTTGGTTGCTAGCATATAACGATTTCTATGTTGTGCATCAATTGTATCATTATCAAAATTATGCGGTTTCATTTGATATATATGTGCAAAACGTATGTTATAACTGCCTGATTTAAAACGTTGACGCCATTCACCTTCAGTTAAAAGCCCTTGTTGGGTATAGACAGTAGAAGAAAGTGTAAAATCATAATGAGGTGCAAGATTCCAAAAGTAAGAATTTTTTATACCCATACCGAGATAGTCGGCATAAAAAAAATGAGGAGTAAGGAAACCGTTAGCACGTTTCACAGTTGGATCGTTAAGCTCAAAAGTTGGAAATTGTAGAATCGGTACACCAAAAACTTGAAAATAGCTGTTTTCAAAACGAATTTTTTTGGTAACGCTATTCCATATGATCTTTCTTGCTTTAATCTTCCAGAGGACTTCTTTATCTGGTTTATAAGAGCAAGGTTCACAAGCTGTGTAGGTGGCATTATCGAAGATTGTTATTTTGCTGTTGCTGCGTATAGCTCTTGCGGCTGCAAAATGGACATTATTAGCGGTATCAATGCGTAAGGCATTTACGAATCCTTCGCCGAAATCTTTAGTCATATCAATTTGGTTAGAATATATTTTATTACCATCTTTTTGAACGACTTCAACATTTCCTTGTGCTATGATCCGCCCTGTTTTTTGATTATAGGTAACTTTTTGGGCGATGACTTTATTGCCATCATATTCGATTTGGACATTACCTTGTGCAGAAACAGTATTTTTATCATGATTATAGATGAGTTCATCTGCAGAAAGCAAGAGAGAATTTACCGGATTTGGGATATGGTTTTTGGAAAAAAAAGTAGGATTTTTGGCTGCTGCAGAAGAACAAAATAAAGATATACCCAAAACACAGCCCATAATGCTTTTAAAGGTAAGTACGTTTAATTCTGTCAAGATCACTCGCTTACTTATTGATGCTTTCACTTAGCCATCCTCTTTATGCAATAAAAAAGAGATTCCCAAAAATAATGCAATAATAACTGGTGTCCAAGCTGCAATAATTGGTGGAATATATCCGGCGTTACCAAAGGTCTGAACGAGTACGGAAATAATATAAAGCACGAATCCTGCTAGTACACCACCAAGAATCAACATTCCAGATTGTCCAAAGCGTGTGAAGTTTAAAGAAACAGTTGCTGCAAGGAGAGTCATTGACACAAGCAGAGCAGGTAATGCAATTAAGGATTGTAAATACATATCAAAATTATTCGCAGAATAGCCAAATGAACGTGCAATCATAATTTTTTTTGGCAATTGGTAAAATGGGATAGTCGCTGGATTCACTAAACGTTCAGTTAAGAATTCAGGTTTTAGATTGGTTTTTATTTGAAATGTAGTAAACTTTTCAGGGGGCTGCCCTATTTTATAGATTGTTCCATTTGTTAACAGCCATGCGCCGTTTATCAGAGTTGCTTTTCTGGTGTTAATCCAATTTTTAACTGTTGCATTATCATTGTATTGTACAAAGGTTGCGTTGATAAGAGAAAGCCCTTGATCGGTGATAGATTTAGCACCAATAGTCGTTCTAACTGAATTGGTATGTTGTGTTAACCATGGGATACGCGTGTTATGAAGAGATATTAATGCATTGTTACTACGCCATTCAGTCATTATCTTTTCTGCTTGAGAAAATCCCCATGCGGCAAGAGGGTTAATGAGAAAAATTGAAAATAACCCAAAAAGAAAAGCTCCTAAGCAAGCAGGCGTGAGAAATTGCCATGCAGATACGCCGATTGAGCGCGCTACAACAAGTTCAAATTTTCGATTAAGTGAGATTAGCATTACCATTGCAGAAAAGAGTGCAATAAAAGGAATGAGTTGTTGCATGATAAAAGGGATGCGTAAAACGGAGATGGCAAAAGCATCTTTTGCGGTATAATGAGGAAGGTGGGATAGTCGACCAGAATTTTCTGTAAAGTCGATCAAGAGAGCAAGAATGAAAATACCCCCGAAAAAATAACAGGTTGTTTTAAGATAGCGTATAAAAAAGTATTGTCCAAGCGTCCATCCAATCATGATGGCTCATCCGGAGGATATTGAGATTTTCGATGTTCAAATTTACTTATCATTTTTTGAAAAACAATTTGAATAACCTCGTTAAGTTTTGTCGGGATACTAATTGTATGATTTGTTAGGAGCATGAGAAAAACGAGCATACTCATTCCTATGGGAGTAATATAAAGAAGAGGAACGTATGCAAAATTGCTTTTTGCTTTTTCGGCGAAAAAATATCCCATCCAATACACTAGTAAAGAGAGGATAATTGCAGAGATGTTTGCAGAGTTACATGCTTGTCGATATGAGCGTGTTTCTCCTGCCGCTGCTAATGCAATTAATGAAAAAACAATTGGGTAGAGCCATTCAGTAAGTCTACGGTGAAATTCAGCTTTATACTGGAGTGGTTTTCGCTGATAGTAGGAATCTTCCGGGTCAGGGCTTAGTAAATAAGAAAGAGTCCGGTCTTTTGGGTAAAGTGTGGGTGCTTTATCATTGGGGATGAATTCACTTAAGCTAAAGATATACGAGCTGAATTGAACGATCGAAACACTGTCATTTTGATGGTTGATTCTTTCTATCTCACCGTTATTAAGGACTAGAAAATTACCGCTTTTATTACTTACAATTGATGCGTCTGTGGCATAATAAAAAAGATCAATTTTAGGATCACGCTGGTCGGCAATGAAAAGACGCCTAAGTGTTCCGTTTGGATTCCGTTCACCAATTTCTATATAAAGATTATTGGCTAGTTTTTGGAAGCTACCTTCACTAATAAAGGAATTAATAAGATCAAAATGGGCACTTGCTAGCATTTGTCGCATAGTAAGACGTGCTTGAGGAACAACAAAATTAGCTATAAAAAAAGAGGCACATGATGCAACAATAGCGAGAAGAAGAATTGGTTTCCAAACACTGCTTTTGGGAAAACCAGAGGCGCTGATGATCGCGAGTTCTGAGTCTTTATTCATGGCTGAAAGAGTGCTCATAATTGCAATCAGTAATGCAAATGGAATGACAAGAAAAATAACAGAAGGAACTAATGAGAGTGAAAATTGCAACAGAGTTAGGAGTGTTTGTCTACTTGTTGTTAGAAAATTTATCCTTGCAAGGATTTGCACTGTCCAACTGATACTAATTGCTGCACTCATGACAGCGCTAAACAGGATAAGAACACGTTTTAGGATGTAAAACTCAATAATACTCATAAATTGGATAACATCCTCATTCTTTAACTAGAAAATAGATATTCTGTATTGCCTTAACTTAAAAATGTTTTATACCTATTGTGCATCTTTACTAAATAAATAGTATAGGGCAATTAGCTGACTTCAACCTATTCTGCCTACATTATATTTTATTTTCAATGGTAGTCTACAGGGAAACTAGAAAATGAACTGAGACAACCCTTTTTATGAACTTAAGGAATGACAATTTTTCTTTTTTCTCTTTAAGTACATATGAAAAAATAAGTAATACACACAATAGAAAAAAGAGAAATTGTTGTGTTTTCAATGAGTTTCTTTTATGTTGAAGATGATAGAAGGTTCTCCTTAAGGGGGGGATTTATTTAAAGAGCTATGAAGGCTAAGAATGTGGATATTTTATTCTATCATTTGACGCAATCAACATTGGGAGATATTTTGCCAACGCTTGTGGAGCGTGCTCTAGCTCGTTTTGGTAAGGTAACAATACAATGTGTGAGTAAAGAGCAATGCGATGCTATGGATATGCGTTTATGGGTTTATGCTGATGAAGCATTTATTGGACATGGAACTGAAAGTGATAAATATCCAAATTTGCAGCCTGTATTTCTTACCACAGGGCAGGAAAATCCGAATGATTCAAAGATACGCTTTCTCATAGAGGGAGCAATTTGTTCAGATGTTGATGCTTATCAACGGCTTGTAGTGATATTTGACGGTCGAAACGATGAACAGTTGAATCTTGTTCGTGCTCAGTGGAAAAAATATAAAACGGAAAATCATAATTTAACTTATTGGCAGCAGACTGAAGATCGCTGTTGGGAAAAGCAGGTTTGATGCGTTTAGCGTCTGTTATTTTTATAGAATTGATAGGAATGATGATCTTACACTCTTTATAGTGAAAGTATTGGGGCGGAGCATTAGGTTTTATTATGATTTTTCTTTTGGGAACACACAAGATATGGTCTATAATCAAAAAAAATAAACGGCATGATAATGATTGTTGATCGAATTTTGGTTGTTATATGGGCTGTAGTATTAGCTTTCTTTTGCGTTTCATGGTTGGGTACAACGCATATTATCTCGCGAATGTTTACTGTGGCTTGTATTAGCAATATTGCAGATATTTTATTCTTTTTTTTGAGCGCCCTATTTGCTGGAATATTATGGTGGAGTGTACCTCAACCAATGTCTTGGAAAATGAAACTGGCGGCATTTCTACCGCCAGTGTTTATTTTATTCTTTTTCATTGCATTTTAATTGGAAATTTCATCCTCTGTAAATCCAACAAAGCAAATTAGTGAAATAAAAGAAGCAAGAAGCAAATAATAACCGATATAAGAAGTATCAAAATGTTGCACCAGATATTCTGCAATATAAGGTGCAAGGGATGCTCCTACGATACCAGATAAATTGAACGTTATAGAAGCACCAGTGTATCGGATTGCAGTTGGATATGGTGAGGCCAAAACAGCACCAAGAGGACTATAAACCATTCCCATGATTGATAAGCCAATGGTAGACATAGCAAGGACTCCTATAATTCCAGAATTTAAGAAATAAGGAATTGCAAAAGAATAGATACCGGTAATTATTGTGATCAAAATCATCAATGTTCTCCGCTTAATGCGATCGGCAAGTTTTCCGGTTAAGATAGTAAAAATTCCGCAAAAAACAGCCCCGATGACTTCTACTTGAAGAGCTTGATAAAATGTCAATTGTAAATGGTTTGTCGAGTAACTTAACAAATACGCAGTAACCAAATAAAATAAAACAAATGTCGCTATACCAGAAAATGTTCCAAGAAATAAAATTCGTGGGCATTTTAAGAAGACATCTATTATAGGGACGCGTACACGCTCTTTACGCTCAAGCGTTTTTTTAAATTCAACTGTTTCATTAATTGAAAGACGAACCCATAATCCCACAATCATGAGAAAAACTGAAGCTATAAAAGGAATGCGCCACCCCCATGCTAAAAGTTCGTTGTGATCAAGAAAATGCAACAGACCTAAATAAACAACAATAGATAAGAACAAACCGATTGGTACGCCTAATTGAGGAAACATTGCATACCATCCCCGTTTTTCTGGAGGAGCATTTTCTGTTGCGAGCAAAACAGCTCCACCCCATTCGCCTCCTAATCCCATTCCCTGTCCAATACGACATAGGGTCAAGAAAAATGGTGCCCACCATCCAGCTGTTTCATAAGTAGGAAGAAAACCGATAATGACTGTTGAGAGACCCATTGTGAGAAGAGCAGCAATAAGTGTGGCTTTTCGTCCAATTTTGTCTCCAAAATGTCCAAAAACAACTGACCCAAAAGGGCGTGCAAAAAAGGCTGCACCAAAGATCAAGAAAGATTGCAAAATAGCAAGTTGATCATTTTGCGTTGGGAAAAATAAATGAGGAAATATAAGAGCAGCAGCGGTTGCAAAGACATAAAAATCAAAGAATTCAATTGTTGGGCCAATAAGACTTGCAAATAAAATTCGACGAGGAGAATTTCCTTTGCTTATACCTTGTATTTCTGCGTTTATAGACATGAACAAAATGTCCCTTTCAGTATATGATAAATCAAATTATGAAACTACCCCCTTATTTATAAAAATTTCAAATCAGTGTCGAGTCGATATTATGATTCTTCCATGTATAGAACAATGATTATGGCATGGTGAGCATAGATAGTTATCCTGATATATATCCAAATTAAATACAATAAAGATAGCATTTAAATGGCATAGAAGATGGAAATATATTTCCATAAATAATAATGTATTTCATCAATATCTTGTGCTGTTTCCTTTAAAATACAGACGTTATTTTAGTCTATTTAGGAATCAATCTGAATTTTAGACTAATGTTTAGTATCTTAAAAATATTCAAAATTTTTTTATGGCTGTAATTAAAATACTTTTAGATACATTATTTTTAGGTGCATTAATTAAAGTGCTTTGATCTTTTGGTTGTGTGTGGATTTTAAAAGATACAGTGGGGTATTTGATTATATTGATTGCTGCCTATACGATGATATGCCTTCTTGATAACACGAGATTAGGCAAGGGCGGTGCGATGTTTTATGCGTTTTTTCTAACTATACGAAATTTTTATTTGAAATATATGGAATGTAGTTAATACAAATAAGTTAAAGCTAAGTTTTGGGGCATTAATGACCAGTGGTTTTCTTGTAAAGATTACCCGATGTAGATGGAATAGCTGGGCTAGGAAAGACATCTTTAACATCAGTAGGCATAAGTGAACATCTAGAAAAAAGAGGAATTATTATCAAAAGTGAAGGGATTAATAGGAAAAGGAGAGAATTCGAAAAGCATACTAAAGGAATACAGAGCAGAAGGAGATGAGTAGCTTGAGGATCAGGAAAGGAGAAAAAAGTCTTTTTTATGCTACTAACAAATTCAAGAATTAATAAGGGTACTACTGTTTATATTACCGACCATGATTCTGAGGATTCTGATAAAAAAGTAAATAGCTTTAACTATAAAAATGTAAGGGTGTTCTATTATACGGATTAGAATGGAGGAAAACTCTATATTGATGAAGCGAGTGTCAGTAAGGATACTACAATTGAGAATGGTAGTATTGAGTTTGTCCAAAATCTGAGTAATTCGGAATATGCTATTGTTAAAAAGGGTGGGAGACAAATTATTGAGAGTAGTGCAAAGAACAATTTTTACAATTTTAATAAAGTGTTAAGGCTTTTTTTTAAAATTTTAGATTGAAAATAAAATTTGCAGAGCTAATTACGTTTTATATTTGCTAAGCCATGAAGGGGGAGGATATAGTTATGCAATATAAGTGGAGACCAAGTTGTTGGGTGCTCATGATTAGCAGCTGTTTTATTCAGGCAGCTGTTGCAGATGAGGGCGGGGGGCGATTCTTTTGTCAGCCTTCAAGCTATAGTGGAAATGAGAAAATATTCCGTGATCAATACAATGAGGATGTGGGGACAGGGAAATGCATACTTGGAACATCTAACAATCATGCTCTCGTAGGAATGCGTAGTGAGTTAGGCTCTTTTGAAAAGCTTAGAAAGGAAAAAGGTATTGGTATATTGGCTAGCAAAATGCAGGATTTTGATAGCGAGAGTGAAGGTAAGGCTAAGCAGTATGTGCAAGGAAGAAATATTGCACTTTTTAAAAAATCTGAACTCATATTTATTAATGATGGAGCATTTTTAAAAAATTTTGTACTCGATAATAATGGTAAAGCTTACTTTTCAAATGATGGTGAGAAAGATAATCCAGGGCAATCCATTAATAACACAGTGAGAGATGGAGCAACAATTTACGTTTATGCGGGAGGTTTTAGTAAAAATAGCAAAGTTGAACGTGGTGGAACTGAAAGTGTTTATGCTGCGAAAGGGAAACAAGGCTTTTCAAAAAATGCTGTAGTTAAGGTAGGTGGACAGCAAAATGTTGGGAATGGAGGGAAAGCAGAGGGGACAGAAATTTTTGGTGGTAAACAGCTTGTTTTTGGGGAAGGGGAGGTTGGAGGAAAAATTAAAGGGAGTCGTGCTTCAGATACTGTAATTCATGGTCAAGGCGAACTACTAGGGTTGCAGGAAGTGTACGATGGGGGAATAGTTTGGAATACGAAAGTTATGCAAGGAGGTATACAAAATGTTACGAAAAAGGCTCAAAGTGCAAAAAATGGTGGTTTTGCGTTTGAAACACAAATCTTTGGTGGCGGTAAACAATATGTTTTAGAAGGAGGAAAAGCTATTGGTGTCTCTTTAAATGAGACTGCTATTCAGGAAATACATAATGATGGATATGTAAAAAATCTAA
The DNA here is from genome assembly GCF_013388295.1 of Bartonella alsatica. Classification (NCBI taxonomy): domain Bacteria; kingdom Pseudomonadati; phylum Pseudomonadota; class Alphaproteobacteria; order Hyphomicrobiales; family Bartonellaceae; genus Bartonella; species Bartonella alsatica. Next base: position 1,513,270 of record NZ_CP058235.1, read on the forward strand.
CAATTAATAACGAATCAAGTTCATGGGTGCATGCTGGGGCAACATTAGAAGGTAAGACTCTAGTGAATCATTCTGGACAACTTCATCTTTATGCAGGAAATGAACAATATCGTACTACAGTAGAACACATTATTTTAAATGGACGAGATACAAAACTGTACTCTATCACTGATGAGTTTGATGGAAAAAGCTCTCTGATCCAGAAATTAAGCGGTGAGGGGAGTGTTATTTTTACGTTTACTGGTTCTGATCCGTATTACTCTCAACTTCATGTTAATAATCTTTCAGGAAGTTTACATTTTGAATTCAATACCGCTATTGCACATAATCGTGGTGATTATCTCTTCGTTGAAGATGGCAAAGGTAATCACACAATAAGCGTTGTTGATTCTGGAGTTGAAATTACCAATCCTTTTTCAAATAAGCGTGATTTAATTACTGATCAAAGCGGTGGAGCTCATTTTACTCTGGCAGATCTTTCTGGTGAAAAAATTAACGCTATCGACGGTGGAACCTATATATATGATTTAAAACAGAGAAATGACGAAAATGGAAAAGTTTGGTTTTTGTCTTCCGATCGTATCAATGGATCAGAACCTTCCATTTCTGCTCCGATAGATCCGTTGTTTCCTGGGAGGCCGTCAATTACTCCTTCAACTGACGCTGTGCTGTCGACAGCGGCGGCTCCTGGGCTTATTTTTCATAATGAACTGCAAATGATACGTTCTGGAAGGGGGATTCTGGACAAAAATCGGAAAGATACAGATCTATGGGCTTATGCAATTAAGAACAGAGAACGCGTTGCTACAGATCACACACATTTTAAGCTTGAGCAGACAGGTCTAGTATTTGGTGCTGATGAGTTGAGTGAATTAACGCATGGAGATTTGTATGTTGGTGGTTTTGGCAGTTATGACCAAGCACGTGTTATTCATGCACGAGGCAGTGCTAGCAACCTGAACACTTATAGCATTGGAACGTATGCAACTTATTTTGATAACCGTGGATGGTATCTGGATGGTGTTTTGAAATATAATTATTACAGAGATAATCTAAAAGCTGTTTCAACGAATGGTTTAGCCATTCAAAGCGATTATAATCAGTGGGCGATAGGTGGGGCATTTGAGATTGGTTGTCATTTTGAGACGGCACAGAGAAGCTGGATGCAACCTCATATCAAAGTAACAGGAGTGCAGGTTGAAGGTAAAAAAATCAAACTTTCCAATGGAATGACAGGTGATATAAGTCCATTAACTTCATTTCTTAGTGAAGTTGGATTAACAGCAGGGCATGAATTTATTGTTGATGCAGAAACTTCATTAACAGCTTACATTACAGCAGCTTGGTTACGTGAGAATATAGATGATAATTCCACAACGATTAATAACCAGCATCAGTTTATTATGGACTTGTCTGGAAATGCGGGTAAATTGGGAATTGGTTTGAACAGTTTTATCAATGACAAATTAAAGCTTTATGTAGAAGCTCATTATCTTAAAGGACATAAGATTAAGCAGTCACTTCAAGGTAGTTTAGGATTACGCTATAGGTACTAAATAATACGTTTGTGTGCTGATTAATCTTAGTAATTTACTTATTTGTGTGGCTAAACATCCAATGTTTATATACTCTTAGGAGTGTATAGACATTGGGGGGTATCATACGCCTTAGTCAAAGGCGATGACATTTTTTCATCTATTACAATCTCAGATTAAAAGCTTCTTTGTTGATTTATTGTCACAATTTTTAGTTGTTTTTAAAATAATACACTATAAAAATGTATTTAGATATAAATAAAACACATTACGATACATTTTGCAGTGAGTTTACCCGCTATAGTTGTGTGGCGTTTATCTAATGATTGATATTGCAGGGTTGATGATGCAAAATAACTTCAAATTGAGTTTTTTAGTGTTAATGTTAATAGCTGTTTCGTGCAAGTTGCAAGCGCGGTAGAGAATAGGAATGAGTCACTAACAAGTATGACGAATATAAGAAATGGGGGAAGTATATCAAAAGGATTTGCACTGATTACTAAAACTCCTATTCCTAGTAACAATAGTAAAATTAAGGATGGCGGTGTAGAGATTGTTGAAAATGGTGGAAGTTCGATAGGTTCTACTGTTGAGAAAGGTGGAATACAGATAGTTACGCGTGCAGGTACTGCAATAAATACTAAAGTTAGTGGTGGTAAACAGTTTGTTTTCGAAGAGAAGAGTTTTGTGAATCTTAAAAACATGGAAAAATCAAGCAGTGTTTATGATTCTATAGTTTCTGGTGTGGATGGAGCAGTAGGATAGAAGAATGTATAATGATGGAACGTGGGTTTGGAATACAAAAGTTAAGAATTGGGGAGAACAAATATTTATGCAGAAAATAAAAAGTGGGGTGGTATTGCAGAGAATAGCAGCATAATTTCTGAGAATGGTAGGCAGCATATTTTAGCGCGAGGAGAAGCTATATCTGTTTGCTGCTGTGATGTTACAAATCATATTAAAAAGGAAAAATTCTCTGTGATAGGGTGAGTTGATGAAGAATTATTTTTTTTTGTGAGGGGGAGGGTAACAGGCAAAGACTGCAGATTAAGATTGAGAGTTTAAGTGGGAAGGGGAGAACTGTTATTTTTACTTCTATCCCATATGATTCATGCCATCTTTCATTTCATGTTGATGAATTTTCAGGTAATTTACAATTTAATTTTAATGTAAGTATTATGGAAGAAGACCATAGTAGCAATTACTTATCAATTGATAATGGTGCAGGGAAACATAAAGTAAGTGTTGCTGATTCTGGTGTTGAAATCACAGGTTCTTTTTTACAAAAAAATGGTCTTATCACCGAAATTAATTTAATTACCGATAAAAGCGGAGAAGCTAGTTTTACTCTGGCAAACCATTCTGGTGATGAAATTGAAGCTGTTGATAGTGGAGCCTATATGTATGGTTTATATAAGAGAGAAAGAAGTGCAGAGTCTAATGGTGATACCACAATTTGGTATTTGGGCAGGGAAACTGGTAGATCGGGATATTCGGATAATCGCTTTCAACGTACGAGCAGGAAACAAAAGGTTGCTGTTTCGTTAATTGCTTCATTTACTGATGCAGATATTAATAAAACATCTTTCTTTCGGAGCCAAGTTTCCGTTCTTCGTAATGCTAGTAGCATGGGAAATCGTCAGAAAACATCCAGCTCACGACTTCCTCGGCATTTGCACGAGAAGCAGAAGGATTCTGTTTTTTCAGTTCCGTTATTTATAGAACGTCAACCTATTGGGTTGTCACGTCCAGAAGTTAGTCATTATCATCCTTCTGATGAGCAACAGCAGCTTGTTATTTCTACAAATGCTTCGTTGTTAGCTGATCAAATGATTTTGCGCCTAAATGATCCAGCTCAACCTTTTCCAGAGTCGAAGCAAGAATTGTCAGTTTCTAATTTTTTGACCACCCCCTCTACGGATGCAGTGTTATCTATGTCAGTTACTCCAGGACTTGTTTTTCACAATGAATTACAAACTGTGCGTTCTGGAAGGAGAATTTTAGATAGAAATAAAAAAGATACTGCTCTATGGACATATGCGATCAAAAGCAAAGAAAGTGTTGCAACAGATCATACAGATTTTAAGTTTGAGCAAACAGGTATAGTATTAGGTATCGGTGGTGTAAGTGAACTGGCGGATGGAGAGTTTTATATTGGTGGTTTCGGCAGTTATGATCAAGCACGGGTGATACATGCACGAGGTGGCATCAGTGGCATAAATACATATAGTATTGGAGCTTATGCGACTTATTTTGATCATAGTGGATTGTATCTAGATGGTGTCTTGAAATACAATAGTTATCAAAATAATCTGAAGGCTGTTTCCACGAACGGTTTAGCCATTGAAGGAAATTATAATCAATGGGTGATGGGTACCTCATTTGAAGCGGGTTATTGCTTTAAGATGGCCCAAAACAACTGGTTGCAGGCTTATGCGCAATTAACGTGGTTGCAAGTTGAAGGTAAACAGGTAAAGCTCTCGAATGAAATGATCGGTGATATAAACTCCTTTACTTCGTTGCGCAGTGAGGTTGGGTTATCTTTAGGGTATGAATTGGGGTCGGATATAGATACTTCATCTCTGGCTTACATTAGGGCTGGATGGTTGCGTGAGAATAAAGATAACAACCATACAACAATTAATCAACAGCATAAATTTACCACAGACTTGTCAGGAAATGCCGGTAAAATAGGGGTTGGTTTAAGCAGTTTACTGAATGGAAAATTAAAGCTTTATGCAGAAGCATATTATTTTAAAGGACATAAGATTAAGCAATCACTTCAAGGTATTTTGGGTGTACGTTATAGCTTTTAAGTTTTTTAATAAGTCTTGGTGTACGGGGTGTTTTTGCAAGCTAGATATTTGATGGTCAGAGAATATTTTTGAGAAGCGTTTGGCTTTTTATAAAGCGTGTATATGTTGCTGTATTTTGGATTTCCTCTTACATCTTTTTCTTTCTTTATCAGTAATTTTAAGAAGGGAATGTTTAGTATTATGAAAGGAGATTTACTCTTGTAGGAGAGAGACTATAACAATATAATGAGAGAGATTAAGGATCGCGAGTATTGTGTTTTTTATCGAGTTTCTTCTACAATTCATGTAATATGCATTTTTGTATTATGTATTTTTGAGAATTGCTGCGGATTTTTCCATAATCCCTTGGCAGAAGGTTGCTTGCTCGCTATAGATCTGCCAGATAATGTTATACAATGAAATAAAGGTGGTCAAATGGCTGTAGAGCGTACTTTTTCAATGATTAAACCAGATGCAACGCGTCGTAATTTGACAGGAGCGATTACGAAAATGCTTGAAGATGCAGGTTTACGTGTGGTTGCATCTAAGCGTGTGTGGATGAGCAAGCGTGAAGCTGAAATGTTTTATGCAGTTCATAGAGAACGTCCATTTTTTAGTGAATTAGTTGAGTTTATGTCTTCTGGTCCAACTATTGTGCAAGTTTTAGAAGGGGAGAACGCCATAGCTAAAAATCGTGAAGTGATGGGTGCTACAGATCCGATGGATGCAAAGGAAGGAACAATCCGTAAAGCGTATGCTTTATCGATTGGTGAAAATTCCATTCATGGTTCAGATAGCTCTGAAACTGCAAAAACAGAAATCACTTTTTGGTTTTCTGAAGTAGAAATTGTTGGTTAATAAAAACATATATTAAACATAGAAAATCCTGAAACAGCTGTTTTGGGATTTTTCTTATAAAGTTGCGGATTTCTCTGAAAGGACATGTGGAGCTTACTATTGTTCATGTAATGACGTGTTTTAAGCCTGCACGAAAATAATCCCATCCTGTCCACAATGTGAGGAGAGCAGAGATCCACAGCATAGTAATGCCAAATTCCACGGTATAAGGGAAAATTTTATTACCAGATGGTCCTGCTAAAAGAAAAATAATGGCTATCATTTGTACAAAAGTTTTCCATTTAGCAAGACGAGAGACAGGAACACTGACTTTTAATTCAGCCAAATATTCACGTAATCCTGAGACAAGAATTTCCCGACAAAGAATAATAATGGCTGCCCATAGTGTCCACCCAGCAATAGTACTGTCTGCGGCAAGCAAGAGCAGACAGGCAGATACAAGAAGTTTATCTGCAATTGGATCTAACATGCGACCGATATTGGATGTTTGTTCCCAAATACGGGCAAGATAGCCATCAAGAAAGTCTGTAATGGATGCAACTATAAAAATGGAAACGGCAATCCAACGTGCGATATCACTTGATTGTAGTCGTCCTTCTAAAAAAAAGCATGCAACAACTATTGGTACTGCAACAATTCGTGCATAGGTCAGAATATTGGGAAAAGAAAAAGTATGATTTTTCATAGAGCTATTTTCAATTCTTTATAAAAAATGATTTATTTCATAAAAGTAACAAGGCAAAGATTATGAAACAAGTCTTATTTTGCATTAAAATGAGTATGAATTTTTTGTGCAATTCTAACAGAAATTCCTGAAACTTTTGTTAGATCTTCGAGTGAAGCACTGGCAATAACTTTAGCACTTCCAAAATGGTGAAGCAACGCACGCTTTCTTGTCGGGCCAATATTTTCGATTTTATCAAGTGGATTTTTAAATGCTTCTTTTTTGCGTTTTTTTCTATGAGTCCCGATTGCAAAACGGTGTGCTTCATCACGCAGGCGTTGCAAAAAATAAAGGATAGGGTCATGCGGAGGTAGAGTAAAGGGCGTCTTGCCTTTTATACAAAATCGTTCACGTCCCGCTCTACGGTCAACACCTTTGGCTATGCCAACAACCGTGATGAAATCATCTAATTTTAATTCAGATAATATTGTATGCACACTGTTTATTTGTCCTGCACCACCATCGATTAATACAAGATCAGGCCAAATAGGAAGAAGATCATTGTCTTGATTTTTTGTATTATTACTTTTATTGGGCAGACCATTCTCCTTAATAAGACGTGAAAATCTTCGTTTAATGACTTCTTTCATCATGCCAAAATCATCACCGGGTGTGATATCGGTCGAGCGAATATTGAATTTACGATATTGATTTTTAATAAATCCCTTTTGACCTGCAACAATCATCACGCCTACCGCATTTGTTCCCATAATGTGAGAATTGTCATAAACTTCTATACGGCATGGTGTGTGGGACAGTTGGAATATTTTAGCAAATCTCTGAAGTAATTTTGTATATGTAGTTATTTCAGCCAGCTTCCGTCCAAGTGCTTCATGAGCGTTAATAGAGACGTATTTAACGAGATTTTTTCGTTCACCTTTTTTGGGAAAAGAGAGCGATATTTTACGATTCGCTTTGAGACTGAATGCCTCCGTAAGAAGTGTTTTTTCTTCAATTTCTTCAGATAAAAGGATGAGTTTTGGCAGAGATTTATCATCATAGAATTGGGCAAGGAAACTCGCTAAAATTTCAGCACTAGAAAAAGATGGATCTGCTTTAGGAAAATACGCTCGGTTTCCCCAATTTTGTCCCATGCGGAAAAAGAACACCTGAATGCAGGACACTCCTTCTTGTTGCGCAATTGCAAATACATCTGCTTCTTTTATCGTTTGAGGGTTAATGCCTTGATGGCTTTGGATATGAGAGAGGGCTGATATGCGATCACGATAGGCTGCTGCTTGTTCAAAATTAAGATTTTCTGCGGCTTCATGCATAGCTTGAACCATATTATTTTTAACTGATTGGCTTTTTCCAGAAAGAAAAGCCTTTGCATTTTTCACCAACTCTCTATAATCACTATCACTGATTTTCTGTGTACACGGTGCAGAACATCGTTTGATTTGATAAAGCAAGCAGGGTCGTGTACGGTTTTTAAAAACTGAATCGGTACAGGTGCGTAAGAGAAAGGCACGTTGTAAAACATTTATTGTTTGTGTAACCGCCCCTGAAGAAGCAAAAGGACCAAAATAATGTGCTTTTCGTGTACGGGTACCACGATGTTTATAAAGTGCTGGTGCCAAATGATCATCAGTAATAACAATATAAGGGAAACTTTTATCATCACGTAGTAACACATTAAAACGTGGATGCAACCTTTTGATGAGATTAGCTTCTAAAAGGAGTGCTTCTGTTTCTGTTTGAGTGACAACAAATTCCATATGAAATGTCGCACGAATCATACGGGCAATACGATTATTGTGTCCATGTTCACGAGTGTAATTTGAGACGCGTTTTTTGAGATTACGTGCTTTTCCGATATAGAGAATATCACCGTTCTCAGCAATCATCCGATAAACCCCTGGTTTATGCGGAAGATGTTTGACAAACTCTTGTATGAGTTTGGCACCTTTAAATTGATTTTTATCATTTTCTTGATTGGCATTGTCCCATGTAATATGTGAGAGAAAAGAGAGCTTTTCTCTTTTATTTTTGGGGCAAGCTATGTTATTTTTCAGGATCATTCAGTTTATCCGGAAACATTTTATATTTTTCAGAGAAAATGCTCTTATCCAATACAATATTATTATTTATGTAATGATAGTTATTTTTTCTATAAATAACACATTATGTCATAAGATCATTCAATTTTGGTGTTATTGCTTTCCATAAAAAATGGGGTCGGCCTCTAAAAACAGTTTTACGAGTTTACTAATGTAGTTATTAATGATGAGAATTCACATTAAAATAAAGTTTGTTTAAAAAATAGAGTCTGTATTGCTAACTAAGATATGTATTCTAGGGTGAAATGATTTAAAAGGCTAAGAAAAAACTTAACTTAAGTATTGCGATATTTTTAAGCACCATAAGATTCTTGATTCTTACAAAAAAATTGATTTAATGTGGATAGTAGATGAAAAAACTAACATAATAAAATAAATGTTATTTTTGGATCCATTTATGAATTATTTGTGCGTTTTTATCTTGTCCAAGACGATTTATAAGAAACGGACTAAGTTTTTTAATTTCTTCTTCCAAAAGATAGGGAGGATTGATAACAATCATCCCACTTCCATTCATTGTAGGTAATATTGAACTTTTTCGAACACGCATTTCGAGTTGTAAAATTTTAGGAATCCCTGTTTGATAAAGTGCATGAAGAAAATTTTCAATTTCTTTATCATATTTAACAGGATACCATAAAGCGTAGATTCCTCCAGGAAAACGGCGATATGCTTTCATCAATCCTTCAATGAGTCGGGAAAATTCACCAGGTTTTTCAAAGGGAGGATCAACAAGGGTAAATCCACGTTTTTCTTTTGGTGGCAAATGCGCATTTAAAGTAAGCCAACCATCCAAATGCAGTACTTTTGTTTGATAATCACCAGCAAAATTTTTTGCTAAAATATGATAATCTTCATCATGCAATTCAATTGCGGTGAGTCGATCTTGTTTACGTAATAATTGACGAATAATAACAGGAGAACCAGGATAGAATAGAAATTCTTTTCTCCCTGCATTAAATGAATCAATAATGTTACTCCATGGACAAAGGAATGTTTTTAAATCTTCTGGGATAGGAGCTGAGAAAAGCCGTTGGATGCCTTCGCGCCATTCTCCTGTTTTATGTGCCTCTAAAGAAGAGAGATCGTACATGCCGATACCAGCATGCGTATCTATAACTCGAAAAGCTTTTTCTTTACGTTTGAGATATTCCACAATGCGGGTGACAATAATGTGTTTAAAAACATCAGCAAAATTGCCAGCATGATAAATATGCCGATAATTCATCAGTAAATTCTACCATCTATATGACTACTTGCTAAATTTTTCTATTAACATGGAATAATAGTTTTATATCAACAAAAAACTTTTTGTAGAGATCAAACAATTAAAAAAATATATACATCTATTAGGAAAACTAATAACACGGTTTTACAATTAGTTGCTATAATTTATATGCGTAGATCAATAACCAAAATTTCTTATCTTTTACCAGAGCAAAGATAAGAAGAGAGAAAAAGCTTTAATAGAAGCATTTATCATTTATTTTTATAAAAGAACTTTTTTAATTTCACCACCTTAAAAAGAAAATCATAGGCGATGTAAAATAACTGAATCACTAGTGAAAATCACTAAAAATTTGTAAGATAAATTTTTACATTAATCTATTAGATTTATCAACAATTTGAAAATTTATATATTTCAAGTGCCTAATAAAAATACTGTTAAATTGAAGGATTTCTTTCTTTAACAAAGTCGCTATGAAACTATGAAAAAGAACATTAAAAACGTTACCGTGATATGCAGATAGATTTTCATTGTGAGCGTTTAATAAAGTTTTTTTGAGGTTAGAGCACAAATTTCATATTTATGTATGAAATGACGAGGTTGTTATTTATGATATTAGCATATCATTTTTAAAAAATTGCATGAAAATATATAAGCTATGTTTGATAAATAGCACAAATATATTGCTATAGTTTTAGAAATAAAGGCTATGGTTATAGATATTTCTGTATTGTTTTAAAGAGATGAAGCAAAAGCGTTGGGTTTTTATTTTGTTTACGCGCGATATAGAGGTGACAAATGATGTCAAGGCGCTTACCACATCTTTATGAAAGGTAAATGAACGTGATAATATTTTTTAAATCAAGAGGGAGGAGAGTACAACATTTGCTTCTGTCTCTGCTACCTCGCTATCCAGTAGCTGAACATTGAGAAATTTTATAAATGGATCAAAATAAGAGAGCACCTGAAACATGGAGTATGTCTCTACTTCATGCTGTTAATTTAATAAAATTTGGCTGATTTATCAACTGCAATAACTAGTATATATTGTCTATGAAGCAATTGATGGTAAAATTCCTGTAATGTTGTATAAGAGAGTTCGTGAGAATGTTATTCGTAAAAGATGGATTTTAATGGGCTTTTAACGTCAGAGGATGTATCAATGAAAACTCTTTCAAGGATACATTTTCGGAGAATTTTTTAGATTTAACACGTAAAATCTTTGCGGTGGATTGTAATATTGTTCTTTACCGTAGCAGTGATTTACAAGAGATGTGCATAATTGCACAGGTAGCGTCATTTTAAAAAGGTAAAGCATTAAAATGTATCATAGTTCTTGCAGGAGGGTTTCACAATCCGATAAAATAGGAGGGACTGCTTGAAGAGAAAAATTTTCAGGTCTTTTGAGTTTTGTTTGAGGCGGTTTGTCATTTTTAACTTATCTACGTTTCTTATAACACACTAAGAAAAAGAGAAGAGAGGTTAAAAAGTTAGTTTACAATAAAAGGCATGTGATTGTCTTTAATTTGAGAAAAAAATATACGAGTAAGATATGATTATATTTGATACATTTCTTAAGAGTAAGCATAAATAAATGAACTAAACTTTAAAAGCAGTGAGAGAGAATAATGGGTAATATTTTTTCACCAACACATTTAATTATAATTTTATTGATTATCCTTGTGCTTTTCGGGCGTGGCAAGGTTTCTGAATTAATGGGTGATGTTGCTAAGGGGATTAAAGCTTTCAAAAAGAATATGAAGGAAGAAGAAGATAGTGTCGAGGTTAAGTGCGAAACGCCTGATATTTCTAAAACGATTGATGTTGAACCTCAACAATCTGAATTATTATCGGTGAAGTGTGCTGCAGCAGGCAGAAAAGCTTCTTCCTCTTCTAAAGGAGAAAAGACATCTGTTGCTAAAAAACAGCGTGTAAAATAATAAAGACGTGGTCATAATTGTACATTATTTTTTAATGAGAAAGTCGAGTATAAGCGATGTTTGGGATTGATGGACCAGAGTTTCTGGTGATTTTACTTGTTCTCATCGTCGTAGTTGGACCAAAAGATTTACCTAAAATGCTAAAGACAATGGCAAGGGCAATAGCTTATGTACGTTCAACAGCGAATGAGTTCCGTTATCAGTTTGATGATGCAATGAGACAAGTCGAGTTTGATGATTTACAAAAAACATTGTCGGATAATAGTGATCTAAATCTAAACAAGGAGTTGACAAGGATTTTTAATCCCATTCATGATATAGTAAGGGGGATCGGCGATAATTCTGATGTAAAGACATTACACCATAAAACAGAAAAAGATAAAGAAATATTGGTATGTGATCAAAATGGAGTCAATGAAGATTTAACTGTATCCGATAATCCTCATAGTTCTGGGAGTATTTCTTTAATTTCTAAAGATAGAGAAGGTGCTTCATGAATGTTAAGAAAGATGAAGTTGACGCCAATATGGCTCCACTTCTAGAGCATTTGATTGAACTTCGTCAGCGAGTTATTGCTACTCTGATCGCATTTTTGATAGCTTTTATTATGTGTTTTTTTGTCAAAGATTATATCTTAAATCTTTTGATATGGCCTTATCAATGCGCAATGAAAATATCAGGTGGTAATCCTGAAAGTATTCGTTTGCAATCAACACAGGTATGGGAAACTTTTTTAACGAAGATGAAACTTGCTGCTTTTGGAGCAGTTATTTTATCTTTTCCCTATACAGCTTTGCAGTTTTACAGCTTTATTGCACCTGGACTTTATAAAAATGAGCGTATGGCTTTTCTGCCATTTTTGATTGGTGGACCGATTTTATTTTGTATTGGGGGGGCATTTGTTTATGCACTGTTAGCACCAATAATACTTTGGTTTAGTCTTTCTCAGCAATTTCTTCCAGATGTTTATTTAAGGATAGAATTTATCGTCCGTATTTCGGATTATTTGAGTTTTATGACATCATTTATTTTAATTTTTGGTTTGATTTTTCAATTACCTCTTGTAATTAGTCTTTTAACAAAAATGAGCTTTTTAACTTCTCATGATTTGGTATCTAAACGAAAGTGGGCTATCCTCATCTCTTTTATAATTGCAGCGATAGTAACTCCATCGGATTTTTTTACTATGTTTGCAGTAGCCTTACCAACGATAGCTCTTTACGAGATCTCAATTTTAATTGCTTACTGTATAGAAAAGAGAAAAAAATCCTCTTAAAAGAAATTTATATCTTATGTGATAGGAAACGAACAGAAACGATGAAAATAAGGAATCTTGATGCTTGATATTAAGTGGATTCGTGAACACCCTGAGAAATTAGATAAGGCGCTGGAGAGTAGAGGTATTGAGCCGCAAGCGGAAAGCTTAATAAAGCTTGATCTTGAACGTCGGTTGCATGTTGCTAAAGTGCAGTCAGCGCAGGAGCGCCGCAATGTGATTTCAAAAGAAATAGGGCAAGCTTTAGCTGCGTGTGATCAAAAAGTGGCTGAACATCTTAGAGCGGAAGTTGAAGAGATTAAAGCCTTTCTTTCTTCTGCTACAGTGGAAGAAAAGCAGTTGACCGAAAACTTTGAGAAGGCTCTTTCAGCTCTCCCGAACATTCCATTGGATGATGTCCCAAGAGGTAAAGATGAAAGTGATAATGTTGTTATTCGGCATTTTGGAACACCTCCAACATTTGATTTTACACCAAAGGAGCATTTTGATCTTGGCCAAAATCTCAAACAGATGGATTTTGAGCGAGCAAGTCGTTTATCAGGGACGCGCTTTACAGTACTTTCACAAGAATTGGCACGGCTTGAACGCGCATTGGGCCAATTTATGCTTGATATGCATGTTGATGAGCATGGTTATACAGAAATTTCGGTGCCTCTCCTTGTTCGTGATGAGGTTGTTTACGGAGCAGCCCAGCTGCCGAAATTTGCTGATGATCTTTTTCGAACAACAGATGGTCGTTGGCTTATTTCAACAGCAGAAGTGCCGTTAACCAATTTGGTAAACAGTGAAATTCTTGAGATATCAGATTTACCCCTGCGTTTTTCTTCTTTAACTCCTTGTTTTCGCTCCGAGGCGGGAGCTGCAGGACGTGATACACGTGGTATGTTGCGTCAGCACCAGTTTTGGAAGGTAGAAATGGTATCCATTACCACTGAAGAGCAGTCTTTAATGGAGCTGGAACGTATGACAGAGTGTGCAGAAGATGTCTTGAAACGTCTTGATTTACCTTTTCGTACGGTAGTACTTTCTACAGGTGATATGGGATTTGCTGCACGTAAAACTTATGACATTGAAGTTTGGCTTCCGGGGCAAAGATGTTATCGTGAAATTTCCAGCTGTTCAGTTTGTGGAGATTTTCAAGGACGACGAATGAATGCACGATATCGTAAAGAAGGTGATAAAACATTGCATTTCGTTCATAGTCTTAATGGTTCTGGTACGGCTATTGGACGGTGTCTTATTGCTGTTCTTGAGAATTATCAGCAAGCTGATGGATCAATTGTTGTTCCAGATGTTTTACGACCCTATATGAAGGGCGTACGTTGTATTACTGCTTAATTTTATAAAAGGAAAAACCGATATACGTTATTGCTGAGAGATAATGACGTGCAAACACAAAGCTTTTCCATTTTAAAAAATGAGTTGTACGTACGATAAGGATGCCACTTCATTGGAGAATGAATGACACTATGGGGCAAAAGGGTATTTTACGATTTCGTGAAGAATTGGCAAGTCTTGTGCTGAAAATGCGTAGCAAAGGAATTGATGATGTTCGTTTTTTTTCAGCAATTGAGAAAATTCCGCGTCAACAGTTTGTTGCTTCTTCTTGGCTCAACAGTGCTTATGATAATAAAGTTATTCCTATTGAGTGTGGTGAATATATTGAGCGTTTAGAAGAGCAGCTTTTGATTCTTTCTGCATTATCGTTGAAAAAAAAGCATCGTGTTCTGGAAATTGGTACAGGATCTGGTTTTTGTACTGCTCTTATGGCGTGTCTGAGTGGTCGCGTAACAACAGTTGATCGTTATAAAACACTTGTTGATTTGGCACGCCAGAAATTTCAAATTTTGGGGCTTGAAAATATTGTTATACGGCAGCTTGATGGAAGCTGTATGATTACAGGTTTTGGGTCATTTGATCGTATTCTTATTTGGCCATCACGTTCCGATGAACCAAAGGAATTTTTAGACATTTTAACTGAAAATGGGATTCTCATTCAAGCTATAGGGCCTGATGAAGGGGTGCAAACGATGACGCGCTATACGAAAATTGGCAATCGATTTGAGTGTTTAGAAATGTTTCAAGTACGTTATCAGCCTTTTATTAAAGGTGTTGCAGAAATACTTTAATTTTTGAGATTTAAGGTATTTTCAAACTATTTTACCTTTTTATTTTATGATGAATTCATTTTGATTTTATTATAAAGATATTTATGAATAAAATGTCTAATTTTAACTCTTAGGTAATATTAGAAAGCTTTAATAGAGTGAGTTGAGTATTGACGAGTGAGCAAAACTATGTGTTTAAAAGTTTTGAGTAATATTTTTCAGCGTAATTTTCATGGAATGGCTTTTTTAGCGGTGATAACAATTTTTTCAGGGTGTAGTTCCAATACTCAGCGCTTCACTAATATTTTCTCTCATCATGCGGTATCTACCCGTTCAAATATGTCTGCAACTATGCCTACAGATTCGCAAATGCTATCATACGGTGGTATGATAAAAAGTACTGAATTGCCACCTATGGATCCGAGTAATGATTCATGGGCAGATGACGATAGTTCGTATATTTCCCAACGACAAGGTGGAGCTTCTCTTGATAGCCGGATCATGGGAACACCGCCACGCAATCTTGGAACCCTGTCTCGTTCACAAATGGATAATTCTCCTATTTTTCGACGAAACTCTTATATTGTTCAGAGTGGAGATACTCTGTTGAGTATTGCACGGCAAATTGGAACCAGTGTTGAAGCGTTAAAATTAACAAATGGTATAAGCAATAATTCCATCTATATTGGTCAGGTACTTATGATCCCTCAAAAGCGTACAGCAGCAACTTCAAATGTTCACAATGATGATCGGGTTGCATCAACACCAGAATCCTCATATCAGTTTCAAATCAGATCTTCCATAAAACACAAGAAGGATCTACCTTATAAAAATCCTATAACATCCGTACCTTCTGTAAAAATTAATAAGCCAAATGTTATGCAGAATTCTTCCAGTCAGATGCCCTCACGGAGCTATGAAACAACTGCATTAGATACGGCGATGAATACGGATAATATTGTTACTCCGCAAGCCACAGGTATTGCTAAGATGCGTTGGCCAGTACGAGGACGCTTATTAAGCCAGTTTGGTCAAAAAAAAGGAACAGCAACTAACCGCGGATTAGATATTGCTGTGCCTGAAGGTTCATCGGTAAAGGCAGCAGAAAATGGTGTCGTTATCTACGCTAGTGATGGGTTAAAAGAGCTAGGCAATGTTGTTATGATTCGACATGAAAATAATATTATTACTATTTATGGATGTAACAGTAAGCTTGTTGTTAACAAGGGACAAAGAGTGCGACGTGGAGATGAGATTGCTAAATCAGGTGTTTCAGGGAATGTTAAAACTCCACGCGTTTATTTTGAGGTACGTAAGAATTCATTACCTGTTGATCCTATAAAATATTTAGAAAACTAATTTATGATAAATTTATTTTAAAAGCTTGTAGTTTATGTGGATTTTAGGCAAGCTTGAATACATAGTATGTCAATAGAAAAAATTGTTTTGTATCATTAATTTTTCCAGTTAGTAAGGACATTTATGTTTATAAAATATAGAAAGAGAAATAAATCTGTTTCTTAAAAGTTTTTTCTTATTGCCTTCTATTTCTTAAGGATTTATCTCTTTATCTATAAAGCTGTGATTACATTGTGTCGTTGTCACTTTGTATGACAGATTCTCTAGGAAAGTTTTTTGAGCCGAAAGTTTATTTTAGTAGAGTGGGAAATACCTAAAGATTAATCTATAGGAGATAGAAATGTTTATTACTAACGCTTATGCTCAAGTCACAGGCGGTGTTTCTAATGGGACCTCACTTATTAGCTTTGTCCCGTTGATTTTGATTTTTGCAATTATGTATTTTTTTATCATTCGCCCCCAGCGTGCGCAGATAAAAAAGCGTCAGGAAATGCTTAATGCTGTGCGGCGTGGTGACACAGTTATAACGGGTGGTGGTATTATCGGCAAGGTTACGAAAGTTTACGATGAGAGTGGTGAATTAGAAGTTGAAATTGGTGGTGATATGCGTGTTCGCCTTATACGTTCAACGTTAACTGATGTTCGCGTTAAAGGAGCACCCATTGTAGAAAAAAAATCAAAACCCAATACTAAACCAAGAACACCACAAAAATTTAAATCTAAAAATAGAACAAAGGAAAGTGTAAATATATCTAAAGAGAAAAAAGCTGTATCAAAGGAAGACCAATCTTAAACTATAGTTTTAGTTTATTACATTATTTTACAAAGTAATTTGATAGGAATGATTAGCTCTTATGAAGATATTCATTGGAGAGAGGGTAGTCGATAAAAGAACATGATTTCTTTTATTTCCTGCAAACTATTAAAAGCAGTTACTTTTGTAAAGAATGATAACGGATTCTACTATCTTTTGAACAAGCTTGCTATTTTATGCATCAGAGGTTGCCTGTTTTTAATCAATAGGCTCGAGATAAGTTTCTCGATAAATATGTTTAAACGAATCAGATATTTGACAACATCTTACTACAACTTTTTTATAATATCTGAAGCAGATTTGCAATCTATTGCTTGCTGTGTTGTCAAAGCAGTACTTTGTAGGAAAGATTTTGCATCAATATTGCTATACGGGTTATGTTTATTATAGATCTTTTGCTGATTTTTAGAGAGGGAAGAAAAATGCAAATTGGGTTTTCAAAAATAAAGGATGCTTATTAATGTTTCATGCAATTCAAATTCGTGAAGCGCATTTTCCAGGACGTGCACCTATTGATGCTTATGGAAATGGTGGATTTCGTTTTGCTGATATGTCACATAGAGGGTCTATTATTTGTGTACCATCAGGTATTTATGGTATTGATATGGTAGGGCCTATTCCTACTCAAGAGGATATAGCTCGTATTTTAGAAGAATCATCTGAGATTGAAGTTTTGTTAATAGGTACTGGAGTTCAATTATTGCGATTACCTGAAGAGTTACGGGTACTTTTATGGGAAAAGCGTATTTCAACAGACACAATGAGTACAGGAGCAGCAGTGCGTACATTTAATGTTTTGTTGGCGGAAGATCGTGCAGTTGCTGCGTTATTGTTTGCGGTAGAATAATATTTTATTTAATAAAATCATTGTTTTTTTTAACATAAAAGAATCCTTATAATTATTGGTTCTATTCAATTTTTTATTCCAATTCCTTATTTTAAAACTTTTTTACCGTTTCTATAGGCTGATCTTCGATCAGTATAACGCACGCTGCTCATTTATATTCCTCTACTACGTTTTTACCTTACACGCATCGTATTTGAATTGTTCTAAACCAACAGGAAATGGCTATCAAATGTCTAATATCTCTAACAGCGCATCAGTGTTTTCAAATATTTTACTTTTTCTCTCATTGAGTTCGTTTATAGTTTAGCACATGTGCTATTGAATATTTAAATATTGAAAGACAAACAGCTCTCCTTACTTATACGTAAAAGTGCCATACGCATGAGATTTGAGTACTTATATCCCATACAGTTCAAAGTGATTATTACCTGATTTTTCATTTGAGTAGGAATGTGTGTACGAAGGATGTACTTTCATGGTCATTTTCTCATTTATTAACTTTATTCTCAAGTGGTTGCATTGTAGATTGTAGTCAACTTTTTAGAGAATAAAAATGCTTTTGGTGTTTGGTACGGATAAAAACATACCTAGAAAAGAGTTTTTAGTTTATAATAATACATTTGATAGAGACACATTTAAAAAATTTATTTTCTTAGTTGTATTTTTTCGCTCTCCACTTTTAAATATGAATAAAAATAGAATATGAATTGCTAAAAAAGGAAGTTAAGTAAGTGTTTATAAAATGGTAGATTTTCTTCCTTATTATTTTGATATTTTACGTGCCACAGATCGTGATCGTTATATGTCGGTTTTATTCGCACCTAAAAAAAAGCGCAGGGCATTGGCAGCTCTTTACACTTTTAATGTAGAAGTTTCTCGTATTCGCGAAACTGTCCACGATCCGCTTATTGGTGAGATACGATTACGCTGGTGGTATGATTGTATTGCTCATGGTGAAATGAAAAAGAGTAAAAATAATCCGATTTTGGAAGATTTATTTACAGCAATAACTCTTTTTAATCTACCTAAGACAGCTTTTTTACGTTACTGCAATGCACAGATTTTAGATCTTTATCACAATCCAATAGAAACTCTTCATGATCTCAAATTCTATTGTGGTGAAACAGCGAGTATAATTTTACAGCTTTCTTGTCAGATATTGGATCCTGATGTCGCACAAGATTTTACAGATGTTTATAAACATGGAGGGATTGCTCAAGGATTAAGTGGTGTGTTACGTTTATTATCATTCATGCAATCTCGATATCAATATTATTTACCTGCTGATATATTAAAGGCTGTAGGTGTAGATAGGAGAGATTTGGAGTCTTATCGTGTCAATAACGAACAAAAATGCCACATTATTGAAGCTATGGTAGCGTTATCACGAGATCATTATATTAAGTTTTATGAATATTCTGGAGCTTTGCCTAGAATGCTTAGACCAGCATTTCTTCCATTAGCAATTATACCAGCTTCTCTTCAAAAAGCATTGCAGTTAGGAGCTACAGTTTTTCAAGAAAACGCAACTTTACCACTGATTCGTCGCTATTGGTTGATAACAAAAGCAGCGATAAGCGGTGATTTCCCAAAAATATTATTAGGATAAAAGAATATTATTTTAGAATAGCAGAATCAGTAAAGCTCTTGAATGTAAGCGTATATTATGAATGCAAATCTTTTTTCCCATTTTGGCAACACTGCTAATGCGTAAATTCAGATGGTTTTCGAGCAGTTAAAAATTAGTTTATGGTGGAGAAGATGAAGTGGATTCTTTGCAGTGATTCTTCATTTTATTTAGGATTGTCCATTAGTATATGATGTAGAGTATACAAAAAGTAAGATCAAATTATAGAAATATATTAGCTGTTTTTTTATTGATAGTAGGATTTTAATACTCAGCGCTTAAATATATCTGTGATGTATCATTTTCCAATGCAGTATAATTTCTTTTTTATGAGCAAGACTATCTCTAATTGTTAAAGAAAACTGTAGTTGAAGATAGATATTCCATATATAAATTATAAGATTATAAATGATTACATTCTGTTATGAAAACATTTATAGAGTGGCCTACACGGGTTATATTATTGCATTAAAAAACTATTCTTAAAATCATATTCACTACTTTTCTACAAATTTTCAAACTTACAAAAAACATTATTGTTTTTACAGACATTATTTACCCTTGTACTACAAGAAAAAGAAGCTCACATTGCTTTTTTAATATAGAAAAAGCTCTGTTTGCACTTTTGTCACCTAAATATCAAAAAACAGTTACTACATTTTACTGGAGAGCGTTAAAGATTTGATGATAAGCAGTGCTATTAATTTCTAAAGGGTGTTCTTTATTGGCAACTTGTAGCATTTCTAGTTTGATATCTTCTCTTATCATCATATCTATATTAGCACGAATATCAGGTGAAAGAGTATGAGGTGTAATGTCTTTAGGTATGGTTACAGTCTTTATTTGATATACAATACGGTTTGTTGTAACTGGACCTTTTACTATGCCATAATGACCTTTTGGAGCAGAAAATAATGCTTTAACTCCTTCAACTCCGAAAATTTCAGACGAGTCTTGGCGCCGTAGAGCTTGTGTTGTTTGTTTAGAGACGCCAAGTGTATGGGCAAGAGAAACAAGACTTTTTCCTTCAGTAAGTTGTTTGAGAGCATTTTGAGCTTTTTTATCAAGAAGACTTTGAATTTTTTCACTCTTCCATCGAAGAAGTACATCTTGCTTAGCTTCTTCAAGTGTTCTATCACGAGCAGGGATAATTTTATCTACTTTATACCAGAGGTAGCCACCTTTGGGGAGAGATAGGGGATCAAGATCGATACCTTCATTTGATTGATAAATAGCATTCAATAAAATATCTTTCTGGGGTAAATCTGTGAGTATTGTACCTTCAATTGTTTTACCTGTTTTATCAATGGTGATTGTACGGAGAGGTAAGTTATATTGGTCAGCAAGCTCTTTGAGAGAAGCTCCCTCAAAACGGGCATTTTCGATTGCTGTATAATTATTACGTATATTATCTATAGCACGACTTTGAGCGAGTGTTTGTCGAATATTTGTTTCTATCTTTTCAAAGGGAAGAGAAACTGAAGGTTCAATATGTGTTACACGGATGATTACAGGACCTTGTAAATCATTGATCACAGCGCTGATTTGCCCTTGTTTAAGATCAAAAATCTCAGATGCTAGATTATTAGGAAGGTCACTTTTTGTTAGAGGCCCTTTTTTTATGCCATTGAGAGTTTTGTTTTCAGCTTTAACTAACGCGTCAAAACTCAATCCATCAGCTATTTTCTTTGCCGCATTATCAGCAGCTTCGCGTGTAGGGAAGCGCAATTCTTCAATTGTGCGTTTTTCAGGAGTCATAAATCGTGAAGCATTTTGGGTATAATAAGCTCTCGCTTCATCTGCTGAAATATCTTCGGGTTTTACAGTCTCAGCTGATGTCATAGATAATAAAGAAACCATGCGATATTCGGGGGTACGAAATTCATTTCTATGAGTTTCAAACCATTTTTGCAATGTTTCTTGACCAGGGGCAGAGATTGTTTCCTTTTCTTTTAAATCAACAATGAGATAGTCGGCAATACGGGTTTCTCCCTGATAAAGAGCAAGCGCTTTATAAAAAAGATCTGGTGCTTTCATTCCGGATAGCGAAGCTGAAATGAGCTGTTTACGCTTCTCTTTTTGGGTGTAATAATCAAAAAAATTACTTTCGCTGATATGCAAATACTGAAGATAGTTACGAAACAAATTTAGGTCAAAGACTCCATTTTTTTGAAACATATTATCAGCACTAAGAATGCGAGCTATTGCATCTTTTGAAAGATTAATTTTCATTTTACGCGCTTGTTCATCGAACAATACATTATGCTGTAACTGTTTGAAAACAAAAGCAGGGATTTCATATTGCTGTATTTCATTTGGTGTAAACATTCGTCCAAGATGAGAGGCGAGTGCTAATCGTGAGCTTTGATCGGCTAGTGCAAGACGATAATTATCAATAGTTATTATGGACTTTCCAGAAGTAATAAGATCTCTTTCGCTCTTTGTGTGTAGCTGTGGTATTCCCCATAAAAGGATGAAGCATAAGAGTAAAATAGCAAGGAAAATCCTGGAAACCCAAGAATTTGAAGCATTTCTTATGATGTCAAGCATCGTTCAATTCCATTTTTCAGCACGAGTTATTATCAAAGCAGTAATGGAATTTGCAATAAAGTAATGAAAGATGCAAGCTTAAAGACTTGCTTTCGTTTTATAATTTGATACTTAAGAGATGAACAATGTATTATAATAGCTCTTAAGATGAAAATATGCACCCCAATATTAGACCTTTGATTGCTGGAAATTGGAAGATGAATGGGACCGGTGAATCACTCGGAGAATTACGTGCCATTTCTGCAGGCATTTGTTCTGATTTAGGTCGTTTGTTTGAAGCACTTATTTGTGTTCCAGCAACACTTTTATCGCGTGCTTTTGAGACGTTGAGCAATGAAAACCTCCTTTTAGGGGGGCAAGATTGTCATTTTGATGACTATGGCCCTTATACCGGAGATATTTCAGCTTTTATGCTTAAAGAAGCAGGAGCGAGTCATGTTATTATTGGCCATTCAGAACGTCGCACAGTTTATCAGGAAAGTGATGCAATTGTTTGCACTAAAGTACAAGCGGCTTGGCGAGCAGGTCTTGTTGCTCTTGTTTGTATTGGTGAAACATTGGAGGAACGTAAAAGTAATAAAGTGTTGGATGTTCTTACGCGACAGCTTAGGAGATCTTTGCCAGACGGTGCAACAGCAGAGAATGTTATTATCGCTTATGAGCCTGTATGGGCTATAGGTACTGGCAATGCAGCTACTTCAGCAGATGTCGCAAAAGTGCATAATTTTATTCGTGATGAGATGTGCTCTCGTTTTGGTGACGAAGGGAATAAGGTGCGATTACTTTATGGTGGGTCAGTAAAGTCATCTAATGCATTTGAGCTTTTGAGTATTAGTCATGTTAATGGTGCTCTGATAGGTGGAGCAAGCTTAAAAGCAATTGATTTTTTAACTATTTGCGATGTTTATCGTAGATTATATTTGCCGTAGATTATAATAGAGGAATCTCGGTTTCCTCTTGAGATTATATGTTATTTACGTGTAAATAGCCATGAACATTTATTTGAAGAGCAGGGTTTATGCAAACAGTACTTATTATTATCCATTTTTTAGTTGTTATTACTTTGGTTAGTGTTATATTAATTCAACCTTCAGAAGGTGGCGGGCTTGGTGTGAGTAGTGGTTCTGGGTTAATGAAGATGCGTGGGTCCAGAAATCCGTTAACACGTTTGACCGCTATTTTAGCATGTTGCTTTTTTTTAGTGTCCGTTAGCCTTATTGTTGTGGGGAATATATCGAACTCCAATTCTGATATTCTTAAACGTATCCCAGCTAATTCAGAACAGAATTCTATAACTAAAGGGACTTCTAAAACGGCTCCATTATCAGATGGTGAATCACGGCCTTCTATTCTTGAACAACTAGAAAATGTTCCGATTTCACCGCAGGAACAGAAACAATCTACATATCCTGAAACTGACAATCCAGTTCCACTGATTCTTGAAAATCCAGTTCAGGATAACGGTACAAAATAGCCTTTTTAAGAGAGTATAAATTTTAAAAAAGGTGATTTTTTCACCTTTTTTATTTTATAGAAGAAAAATTGTTTCTTTTTGCATTTTTTGCTGGAAAAATCGTTATAAACTGCTTATCACCAAGCCCATGGCACGTTATATTTTTATTACTGGTGGGGTGGTTTCTTCCCTTGGAAAAGGCATCGCAGCAGCGTCATTAGCGGCATTATTGCAGGCACGTGGCTATCGTGTGCGGCTTCGCAAACTTGATCCTTATTTAAATGTTGATCCAGGTACGATGTCACCTTATCAACATGGTGAAGTGTTTGTGACCGATGATGGTGCAGAAACTGATCTTGATCTTGGGCATTATGAGCGTTTTACTGGACGTTCTGCGAATAGCCAAGATAATATCACAACAGGACGTATTTATCGCAATATCATTGAAAGAGAACGACGTGGTGATTATTTAGGGGCAACCGTTCAGGTTATTCCTCATGTTACCGATGAAATTAAGAGCTTCATTACTACCGGAAATGAAGAATTTGACTTTGTTTTGTGTGAAATAGGTGGAACCGTTGGTGACATTGAAGCAATGCCTTTTCTAGAAGCAATTCGTCAGCTTCATAATGAATTACCAAGACATAATGTTGTTTATGTACATCTTACATTAATGCCTTATATTTCTTCGGCTGGTGAATTAAAAACAAAACCAACACAACATTCCGTCAAAGAATTACAATCAATAGGTATTGCTCCTGATATTTTGTTGGTGCGTGCAGATCGTCCTATTCCAGAAACAGAGCGATGCAAATTATCACTTTTTTGTAATGTTCGTTCGAGTGCAGTTATTCAGGCATTGGATATGCCAACGATTTATGATGTTCCCATAGCATATCATAAAGAGGGATTAGATTCAGAAGTTCTTTCTGCTTTTAGAATGAATCCAATACCTAAACCAAAAATGGATCGTTGGGAAGATATTTCACATCGTATTCACCATCCTGAAGGGGAAGTGACAATTGCTGTTGTTGGGAAATATACAGGATTAAAGGATGCTTATAAATCGCTAATTGAGGCGATTGCACATGGTGGTTTAGCAAATAAAGTAAAGGTTAATATTGAATGGATTGATGCGGAACTTTTTGAAAGAGAGGAACCTACATCCTATTTACAAAAAGTCCATGGAATTTTGGTTCCTGGTGCTTTTGGGGCACGTGGTGCAGAAGGAAAAATTCGAGCAATTCAATTTGCGCGGGAGCGTAAAGTTCCATTTTTAGGTATTTGTTTTGGAATGCAATTGGCCTGTATAGAAGCTGCACGCAATATTGCGCAGATTGAAAGTGCTTCATCAAGTGAATTTTGCGAAACAAAAAATCCGATAGTAGGTTTGATGACAGAATGGCTCAAAGGAGATGTTCTTGAGAAACGTACACAATTTAGCAATCTTGGTGGCACAATGCGCCTTGGTGCTTTTGTGGCTGAATTAAAAGAAAATAGCCATATTGCTAAAATTTACGGAATGACAAGGATTTGCGAGCGACATCGTCATCGTTATGAGGTAAATATTGATTATAAAGACAGATTAGAACAGTGTGGTTTAATTTTTTCTGGTATGTCTCCGGATGGTATTTTGCCAGAGATAATAGAATATGCAGATCATCCATGGTTTATTGGTGTTCAGTATCATCCAGAACTTAAATCACGTCCATTTGATCCACATCCACTTTTTTCTTCTTTTATTGAAGCCACTGTAGAACAAAGTCGTTTGGTTTAGATCATAAATTGGATTATTTACTTTTGAGGGATAAAATGTCTGAACCAAATGCTGTTGTGAAAGTTGGGAATGTTGTTTTTTCAAATGAAGCACCATTTTCATTAATTGCGGGGCCATGTCAGATGGAAAGTCGGGATCATGCCTTTGAAATGGCAGGTCGGATTAAATCAATTGCGGATCACGTTGGTATTGGGTTTGTTTATAAATCGAGTTACGATAAAGCCAACAGAACGTCCTTGAGTGCAGTACGTGGTATCGGTCTTGAAAAAGCAATGGCTATTTTTTCTGATTTGAAGAAGGAATTTGATTGTCCAGTGTTGACTGATGTGCATACAGAAGAACATTGTGCTGCTATTGCTTCAGTGGTAGATGTTTTGCAAATACCCGCTTTTTTATGTCGACAAACAGATCTTTTGGTAGCAGCGGCCAAAACGGGACGTGTTATCAATGTTAAAAAAGGTCAGTTTTTAGCTCCATGGGATATGGAGAATGTTTTAAGAAAGATTACACAAAGCGGTAATCCAAATGTTATGCTTTGTGAGAGAGGCACTTCATTTGGTTATAATCGTCTTATTTCTGATATGCGTTCATTACCTATTTTGCGTTCATTGGGGGCTCCTGTTATTTTTGATGCAACGCATTCTGTTCAGGAGCCAGGTGGTCAAGGTAGTTCATCTAGTGGACAGCGTCAATTTGTTGAAGTTTTGGCACGTGCAGCTGTTTCTGTTGGGGTAGCTGGTATTTTCTTAGAAACGCATCAGGATCCAGATAATGCACCTTCTGATGGACCTAATATGGTTAAAATTGACAATTTACAAACACTACTTGAGACTTTAATGGAATTTGATTATCTGTCAAAAAAGTGCATTAAATAAAGAGAATATTCCGTCATTACGGCGTAAAAAATAAATCGAAGTTTTTGTTGGTTGAGGAAACATACATGGCTGTAATTGTCGATATCATTGGACGTGAAGTACTTGATAGCCGAGGTAATCCAACGGTAGAAGTCGATGTTCATTTGGAAGATGGAGCTTTGGGTCGCGCTCTTGTTCCTTCAGGGGCATCGACAGGAGCTCATGAATCTGTGGAGCTTCGTGATGGTGGGGTGCGTTATCAAGGAAAAGGCGTTGAGAAAGCGGTTGCTTCAGTAAATGGTGAAATTCTTGAAGAGCTTTGTGGGCAAGACGCAAGAAATCAAATCGCCATTGATCAAGCGATGATTGCTCTGGATGGAACACCAAACAAAGCGCGTCTTGGTGCGAATGCTATTCTTGGTGTTTCTTTGGCTGTTGCAAAAGCGGCTGCGGAATCATCAAGTTTGCCTTTGTATCGTTATATTGGTGGTGTACAAGCGCATGTTCTTCCAATACCTATGATGAATATCATTAATGGTGGTGTTCATGCTGATAACCCGATCGATTTTCAAGAATTTATGATTATTCCTGTAGGAGCATCTACAGTGAAGGAAGCAGTTCGTTATGGTAGTGAAGTTTTCCATACGTTGAAAAAACGTCTAAAAGATGCGGGCTATGAGACCAATGTTGGTGATGAAGGTGGTTTTGCACCTCAATTTAAAAGTGCTGAGCAGGCAATTGATTTTATTATGGAATCTATAATAGAATGTGGATATAAACCAGGTAAACAGATTGCTCTGGGTTTAGATTGTGCTTCAACCGAACTTTATAAAAATAGTTTGTATTTTTATAAAGGTGAGGGGAGATGCCGTAATGTGCAAGAGCAGGTAGATTATTTGGCAAGACTTGTTGAAACTTACCCCATTATTACAATTGAGGATGGGATGGCTGAGGACGATTGGGAAGGCTGGAAGTTACTCACTAATTCGATTGGTAAAAAATGTCAGCTTGTTGGAGATGATTTGTTTGTAACAAATTCTGTGCGTTTGCGTGATGGTATTAAAATGAGAGTAGCTAATTCTATTCTTGTTAAAGTTAATCAGATTGGCACGTTGAGTGAAACGCTTGATGCTGTGGAAACAGCGCATAAGGCAGGTTATCGTGCCATTATATCTCACCGTTCAGGTGAAACAGAGGATTCTTTTATTGCAGATCTTGCCGTTGCAACAAATTGTGGGCAGATTAAAACGGGTTCGCTTGCACGTTCGGATAGATTAGCAAAATATAATCAGCTCATTCGTATTGAAGAAATGCTCGGAACACAGGCATGTTATGCTGGTAATTTGCATCGTTGATAGTGATGAGTGTAAAATTTTAAATTGTGATATCATTGAGTTTGTAAGATTTAACTGTAAGACATGTGCGCAACAATTTTATAGGTGTTAAAAAGATGAGAGGTATAATTATTAGTCAGGATCAGGGGACTTATCTCGTCTCTGGCGATGATGGTAAGCGTTATCAGTTTGCGACTTGGGATTGGTTAGGAAAAAATCCACCCAGGGTGGGAGATACCGTTGATTTTATGTGTGAAGGGGATACTGTCAATTCTGTTTTTCCATTGTTGCAACAAGATTCAAATTCTTCAAAAGTAATGTTAGCACTCATTTGTTGGTTCACTGGTATATTTGGTGTTCACCGTTTTATGGTTGGTAAAGTTAGAACTGGTGCTTTAATGCTTATTCTATCTTTAACACTTGCCGGAGTGATGATTACAGGGATTTGGACAATTGTTGATTTTATAGTTATTGTTGCTGGGAAGTTTACTGACAAAGATGGGAAGAAAATTACACATTGGTAACATGTTTTCCATTTCAAATAAAATGTAAAGAGTAAATAACATCATTATTTTTCTGTGGTTAATTTATTAAGTATATAATAATAAATTGCTATGATGTGTGTATTGAATGTTAAGGTATAATTATGCACAGTTGATTAAAAATATCAAAAAAAGACTGTGCTATTTTCTATGAATAAAACGAGTATGCTAATTGTTTAAGCATGCTTTCTATTACCGCTTATAACGATGGAGAATTTTAAATTACTGGGATAATCCCAAGCTATTTTAATTATCACATTTATTCTTGTGGATACGGATTGTATTTATCCGTTAATTTTACCCATATATTATCAAGTCAGCAAAAATTTCCTTATACGTAAGTAACAATTTTATAGGTAGGTAGTAAGGAAGAAAGGTAAAATTATTGATTAGGATTAAGAGGCTTATTTTGTTTCGAGTAGCGATGGTAAACGCTATTAATTCGCAGCTTGAGATTGGTTAGAAAAAATACTCTGAGATGTGTGATGCCGTTGATTTTGTATATAAAGGTGATACTATTAATTTTGTTGTTTGTCTTTTAGTGTATTGGAGATCACCGCTTTATAATTGGTAAAATTGGAGTAAGTGTTTTGATGCTTAGTTCCATCTTTATCAGTTAGTGGGGGGCTGAGAGGTAGATCTTGCAAGTTATTCGTCACTTATTTTAATAGGGAAATTTACTGACAAAAATGGATATAGAGATACAAAATAGTGAATATCGAATATTATGATATAACAAAGATGATATGACATGGCTTGTTAGAGCGGGAGTATTCAGTGTATAATAAGAAAGTGTTTACGTGTATGAATTTAGTAATGAGGTATTAATCAAAATTATGCATAGTTTGGCAGGAATATTAGGATAATTATACTGTAAAGACTGTGCTATTTTATGTGGACTAAGCAGAAACGCAGATCACTCAAAATGTACTTTGTACTACCACTTATGACAGTGGGAGTTTTAGGCTATTTCAGTTATCACATTTATCATGGTGAGTACGGGCTGTATTCACGGAGTGAAGTAAATCAACATATCGTCGAATTAGAAGAAGAACTTCATAAAGTAGAATCTGAGCGGATATCTATTGAAAAGCGTATTTCTCTTTTACGCAACGGACATATTGAAAGAGATATGTTGGATGAATATATTCGGAAGAATTTAAATTTTTCAAAGGCGAATGAACTGACAATTCTAATTCCTTGTAAATAATATTAAAAGTAAATGAAAGATAACGTAATTTTAAAATGTTTTAAAACAACAGCCCTATGATAACGTTTGAGTTTTTTGATAATGCTTGTAACTTTTGTTCGTAAAGGTTATTCCTAAATAATCATAAAAGGGAGTTTAGTATGGCAGAAAAATCTAAAAAAAGTTCTGCATCAACGGTGCACACTGCATTATCACACATCACAAAGAGAGCACCAATAGCGCATTTTATAAAAGAAGAAGAAATAGATGCTTATCGTAAGATGCTTTTAATTCGTCGCTTTGAAGAAAAGGCGGGGCAGCTTTATGGTATGGGGCTTATTGGTGGATTTTGTCATCTCTATATTGGGCAAGAAGCTGTTGTTATTGGAACATTGAAGGCAGCAAAAGAAGGAGATCAGGTTATCACCTCTTACCGTGATCATGGACATATGTTGGCAGTCGGTATGAGTCCGCGTGGTGTTATGGCAGAACTTACAGGACGTCGAGGTGGATTTTCTAAAGGAAAAGGGGGGTCAATGCATATGTTTTCTAAAGAAAAGAATTTTTATGGTGGGCATGGCATTGTTGGTGCACAAGTTCCGATTGGCTCCGGGTTAGCATTTTCGAATCAGTATCTTGGTAACGATAATGTGACACTGGTATATTTTGGTGATGGTGCAGCCAATCAGGGGCAGGTTTACGAGAGTTTTAATATGGCTTCGCTTTGGAAGCTTCCTGTTGTTTATATTATTGAAAATAATCAATATGCTATGGGAACATCAGTTGCGCGTGCGTCTGCAGAAACTGATTTTTCTCGTCGTGGTCTTTCTTTTGAAATTCCAGGTATTGTTGTTGATGGCATGGATGTTCGAGCCGTAAAGGGAGCAGCTGATGAAGCAATTTCTTGGGCGCGTTCGGGTAAAGGGCCTATTATACTTGATATGCAGACCTATCGTTATCGTGGTCACTCTATGTCTGATCCAGCGAAATATCGCTCAAAGGAAGAAGTTCAGAAAATAAAAGAGGAGCATGATCCAATTGATCAGGTAAAGAATCGGCTTCTTGAACAAGGTTGGGCAAGCGAAGATGATTTGAAGTCTATTGATAAAGAAGTACGTGCGATTGTTGCAGATGCAGCAGATTTTGCACAAAGTGATCAAGAGCCAGATGCTTCTGAGCTCTATAGTGATGTTTTAGTTTGATACGAGGGAAGCGAGTATGTCTATTGATATTTTGATGCCTGCGCTTTCACCAACGATGGAAGAAGGTAAATTATCTAAATGGCTCAAGAAAGAAGGCGATAAAGTTAGTTCTGGTGATATAATTGCTGAAATTGAAACAGATAAAGCGATGATGGAAGTAGAAGCTGTCGATGAAGGCATTCTTGGTAAAATTTGCGTATTTGAGGGTTCTGAAGGTGTGAAGGTTAACAGTGTTATTGCGGTATTATTGGAGGAAGGAGAAAGTGTTGAAGATATTTCACAAACTACCGATTCTTTAACGCATAAAAAAACTGATGACAGATCTTTTTCTTCATCAAAACCAGAGCCTCTTGTTTTGAGTACTATTCCTGATTGTGATATTTCAGCGGGGACACAAATGGTTACGATGACAGTACGTGAAGCGCTTAATCAAGCTATGGCTGAAGAGATGCGGCGTGATGAAACAGTTTTTCTTTTGGGGGAAGAAGTAGCGCAATATCAAGGTGCTTATAAAGTTAGCCAAGGCTTGTTAGAAGAATTTGGTGCGCGTCGGGTTATTGATACACCAATCACAGAACACGGTTTTGCAGGTTTGGCTGTTGGTGCTGCGTTTGGAGGGTTACGTCCCATAGTCGAGTTTATGACATTTAATTTTGCTATGCAGGCGATTGATCAAATTGTTAATTCTGCAGCGAAAACCCGTTATATGTCTGGTGGGCAAATGACTGTTCCTATGGTTTTTCGTGGACCTAATGGTGCGGCTGCGCGTGTAGGCGCTCAACACTCTCAGTGTTATGCTGCATGGTATAGTCATGTGCCAGGTCTTAAAGTTGTTATGCCTTACAGCGCTGCAGATGCAAAAGGTTTACTGAAGGCTGCCATTCGTGATGATAATCCTGTTATTTTCCTTGAGAACGAGATTTTGTATGGACACCAATTTGAAGTTCCTAAGATAGATGATTTTATTTTGCCTATTGGTAAAGCACGGCTTCATAAGCTTGGTCAGGATGTAACAATTGTTGCTTATGGGATTGGGATGCATTATGCGGTTCAAGCGTTACCAGAAATTGAGAAACTTGGTATTGACGTTGAGTTAATAGATTTGCGGACTATTCGTCCGATGGATCTCTCGACAATTCTTACTTCTGTTAAGAAAACGGGTTGTTTAGTAACAGTTGAAGAAGGTTATCCTCAATCATCTGTTGGAACTGAGATAGCAACGCGGGTTATGCAGCAGGTATTCGACTATCTTGATGCACCAGTTATTACTATTTCTGGCAAAGATGTTCCCATGCCTTATGCTGCTAATCTTGAAAAACTGGCTTTGCCCAATATTGCTGAAATTGTCGAAGCTGTTAAGGCTGTGACTTATAGAGCATAACGGAGGAAAGCACTATGCCCATTAAAATTACAATGCCTGCGCTTTCTCCTACGATGGAAGAAGGGAATTTATCAAAGTGGAATGTCAAAGAAGGAGATAAGGTTTCCTCCGGTGATGTTATTGCTGAAATTGAGACGGATAAGGCGACAATGGAAGTTGAGGCTGTTGATGAAGGAACAGTTGCTAAGATTGTTGTTCCTGCTGGAACGCAAGGTGTTAAAGTGAATACTTTAATCGTCGTTTTAGCAGAAGAAGGTGAAGATTTAGCTGAAGCAGCAAAGGTTGCAGAATCTTCATCCTCTTTTGCAATAAAAGAAACAGTAGAGGAAAAACAGACAGTTTCAAAGACAACACAGATATCTGCTATATCATCTACTCAGAAAGCAATACAGCAGGATAAAAAGGACATACGTCTTTTTTCTTCTCCTTTGGCGCGGCGCTTAGCAGCTCAGGCTGGTCTTGATCTATTATTTGTTTCTGGGAGCGGTCCTCATGGACGTATTATCAAGCGTGATATAGAAAGAGCTGTTAATAATGGTACTTTTAGGGATTCTTGTTCATTACAAAACGAACGACTTACAATAGCAGGTGATTCTGACAAACAGATATTGCAATTGTTCAAAGAAGGTGAATACACATTTACACCTCATAGTAATATGCGTAAAACAATTGCCAAACGTTTAGTTGAATCAAAACAAAAAGTTCCACATTTTTATGTGACGATAGATTGTGAACTTGATGCGTTATTGGAACTCCGTACGCAATTGAATACTGCTGCTCCAATAGTTAAAACCCAGGAAAGCTCCAAGCCTGCTTATAAGCTTTCCGTTAACGATATGGTGATTAAAGCTGTAGCACTTTCTTTAAAAGCGATTCCCGATGCTAATGTATCTTGGCTTGAAGGCGGAATACTTCATCATAAACACTGTGATATTGGGGTGGCTGTTTCTATTGCAAATGGTTTAATTACACCAATTGTTCGCCATGCAGAGGAAAAATCTTTGTCGATTATCTCCAATGAGATGAAAGATCTTGTAAAGCGTGCACGTGAACGAAAGTTAAAAATGGCAGAATATCAAGGAGGAACAACAGCTATATCAAATATGGGAATGTATGGTGTGAAAAGTTTTTCTGCTATTCTTAATCCGCCGCATGCGACGATTTTTGCAATTGGTGCGGGAGAACAACGTGCGGTTGTTAAAAATAATGCATTAGTGGTTGCGACAGTTATGTCGGTCACACTTTCTGCTGATCATCGTGCTGTTGATGGTGCATTAGCAGCAGAGCTTGCGCGGACCTTTAAAAATATGATTGAAAATCCACTGGCGATGTTAATTTAAACTGTTAAAAGTATTTCACCTCAATTGTGTGTGAATATAGTATGTTAATATTAAAGAGGCGGATAAAGAAAGCTTGAATGGCGATATTGTGGCCTTTTCTGATCTGATAAAGATGTGTGTGATAAGTTTGGAATGAAAGATACAAGAAGATTCTGTTATGTTGTTTTTAGTTTTGAGCTTAGAGAATGCATATCTATTTTGTGTATATCCATGGAGGAATTACTGTGGCGAATCTTTATGATGTGATTGTGATTGGCTCTGGGCCTGGTGGATATGTAGCTGCAATTCGTGCGGCGCAGTGCGGCTTCAAAACTGCGATTGTTGAGCGTGAACATCTCGGGGGGATTTGTTTAAATTGGGGTTGTATTCCAACCAAGGCACTTTTGCGTTCAGCGGAAATAAAGCATTTTGCTGAACATGCGAAAGATTATGGATTAAAAATTAACGGTTCAATTGAAGCAAGTATCAAGGATATTGTAGCACGTTCACGGGGAATTTCAGCGCGTTTAAATACTGGCATTGGTTTTTTGATGAAAAAAAACAAAATCGACATTATTTGGGGTGAAGCAAAATTAACCAAGAGAGCAAAAGGAAGCCAGCTTGCCGAAATTAAGGTTTCTTCATCGTTGAAAAAGATTATGCAACCACAAAATCCAGTACCTAAAGGAACATTAGGAGAAGGAATTTATCAAGCAAAGTACGTTGTTATTGCAACTGGTGCACGGCCTCGTTCTCTTCCTGGGATTGAGCCAGACGGAAAGCTGGTTTGGACTTATTTTGAAGCTATGATTCCATATACTATACCGAAATCGCTTTTGGTAATGGGGTCAGGAGCAATAGGTATTGAATTTGCTTCTTTTTATCACGATATGGGAGCTGAGGTGAGCATTGTTGAAATGATGCCTCATATTATGCCAGCCGAAGATGTTGAAATTTCAATATTTGCCCGTAAACAGTTAGAGAAAAAAGGTATTCGCATTCTTACTGAAGCAAAAGTCACAAAGGTTGAAAAAGCTTCTGATTCTATCACTGCGCATATTGATGTGGAGGGTAAGATAGAAACAATCACAGCTAATCGGCTAATTTCAGCTGTTGGAGTTCAGGGTAATATTGAAAATCTTGGATTAGAGGCATTAGGTATAAAAACTGATCATGGGTGCATTGTAACTGATGAATGGAGTTGGACAGGTGTGGAAGGTATTTATGCTATTGGTGATGTATCCGGTCCTCCTATGTTAGCACATAAAGCAGAAGAAGAAGGGGTGATATGTATTGAACATCTTGCAGGTTTGAAGAGTGTTCATCCGCTTGATAAAAGGAAAATTCCAGGATGTACATATTGTACACCACAGGTAGCTTCTATAGGCCTTTCAGAAGTGGCAGCGAAAGAAGCTGGTTATGATGTATGTATTGGTCGTTATTCCTTTTCAGCTAATGGTAAAGCGATAGCTTTGGGAGAAGATCAGGGATTAGTTAAAACTATTTTTGATAAAAAAACGGGACAGCTTCTTGGTGCACATATGGTAGGGGCAGAAGTAACAGAATTGATTCAAGGTTTTGTTATTGCCATGAATCTTGAAACAACCGAGGAAGAATTGATGCATACCGTCTTTCCACATCCGACATTGTCGGAAATGATGAAAGAAAGTGTATTGGATGCTTATGGGAAAGTTTTAAATGCTTAATAGCTAATTGTATGAAAAATCTTATATTTTGTGATTTTTCATCGGCGTTCCATTATTTAAAAGGCAGAGGCTTAAATGGTTACGGTTGTTGATAGAGTTACAAATAGACATCTGCGTCATCCTGAAAAGGCGCATCGTCCGAACACAAGCATTCAAAAAAAACCAAATTGGATTCGTGTAAAAGCACCAACATCACAGATATATAAAGAAACGCATAATATTGTGCGCGTAAATAAATTGGTGACTGTATGTGAAGAAGCGGGGTGCCCGAATGTTGGTGAATGTTGGAGTCAGAAGCATGCTAGCTTCATGATTTTAGGTGAGATATGTACGCGGGCGTGTGCTTTTTGCAACGTTGCAACAGGTATTCCGCTTGCAGTTGATGATAATGAGCCAGAGCGTGTGGCGGATGCTGTTGCACAGATGGAATTAAAACATGTCGTGATTACATCTGTTGATCGTGATGATCTTGCTGATGGTGGTGCAGAACATTTTGCGAAAGTTATTTATGCTATTCGGCGAAAAACTCCCAAGACAACAATTGAAGTTCTTACACCTGATTTTCGCCATAAAGATGGAGCTTTAGAAACTGTTGTTGCTGCTAAACCGGATGTTTTCAATCATAATTTAGAAACAGTTCCT
Source organism: Bartonella alsatica (assembly GCF_013388295.1). NCBI lineage: Bacteria > Pseudomonadati > Pseudomonadota > Alphaproteobacteria > Hyphomicrobiales > Bartonellaceae > Bartonella > Bartonella alsatica. The sequence goes on from NZ_CP058235.1 coordinate 1,548,390, forward strand.
TCTAAATATTTAAAAGTTCGTCCAGGAGCGCGTTATTTTCATTCGATTCGGTTATTACAACGTGTTAAAGAACTTGATCCTACAATTTTCACAAAATCAGGAATTATGGTTGGGCTTGGGGAGGAGCGAAACGAAATTCTTCAATTGATGGATGATTTGCGTTCTGCTGATGTCGACTTTATGACAATTGGACAATATTTGCAGCCTACACGAAAGCATCACCCGGTTATCCGTTTTGTGCCTCCTGAAGAATTTGAGTCTTTTGCCAGGATTGGTAAAGTGAAGGGTTTTTTACATATGGCTTCTACTCCTTTGACGCGTTCATCTCATCATGCGGGCGATGATTTCGCGATTTTGCAAAAAGCGCGTGATAAAAAATTTTCCTTACAGAGATAGTTATGCCGACTTTTACAACACATCGGCATATAGCTCATAGTGCTCGTGAAATGTTTGATCTTGTTTCAGATATTGAGCGTTATCCTGAATTTTTGCCAATGTGTGAAGCTTTAATAGTCCGTTCTCGCAAAGAATGTGAGGGAAAGATATTGCTTCTTGCTGATATGACTGTTGGCTATAAGGTTATCCGAGAAATTTTCACGACCCAAGTATTTCTTCAGCCAAAGAGACATTTAATAGAGGTTAAATATATTGATGGTCCATTCAAATATCTTGAAAATCGCTGGGCCTTTCATGATATTGAGAATATCAATGCATGTAATGTAGAGTTTTTTATTGATTATGAATTTAAAAGCAAAATGCTTGGATTATTGATGGGATCAATGTTTGATATCGCTTTTCATAAATTTACTGATGCTTTTGAAATGCGTGCTCATCAGATTTATGGCTTTCCGGTAATATAATTTATTTAGTTGACGTTTTTGCATGATACCTATTGTAAGTTATGGGCAGTAATTATAGTAACATGAAATCTGGAAATTAGATATGGGGAGTTTCATTGCAGAGATTTCAAGATCATTTTAAAAGCATTTTCAACGGTTGCATAGCGGATAGCTTTGCGGTCAATATTACCAAATCGCATTTCTGTGTGTAGAGTTTTATGATTTTTGTAAGCAACTGCAAAATGCACAAGCCCCACAGGTTTATCGAGACATGCCCCTCCTGGTCCAGCAATTCCTGTTACAGAGACAGCAATTCCTGCGTGTGAATATTTTAACCCACCTTCGGCCATTGCAAGAGCAACTTCTTTTGAAACGGCACCATAGGATTTGATAAGTTGAGCGCATACACCAACAAGGCGTGTTTTAGCTTTATTTGAATAAACAACGAATCCACAATCGAGTACATCAGATGATCCTGCAATATTAGTGAGATTTGCAGCAATAAGTCCCCCTGTACAAGACTCGACAGTTGTTAAAAGCAAACCTTTCCTGCGACAAGCAGTAAGGACTTTACGTGCTTGTTTTTCACAAAAATATGTCATTTGGGAGTTTCTCCTAGATAAAGAACGCTTGCTGTTGCGAAAGCCGCAATGCCTTCGCCACGACCAATAAATCCAAGCTTTTCATTTGTTGTTGCTTTTATGGAAATTCGATCGGATGAAATTGTGAGCATATTCATGAGATTTTCTATCATTGCATGACGATAGGGGCTGATTTTAGGCTCTTCGGCGATCAGTGTGATATCAACATTGGCAATACGACCACCTGCTTGTTTAATAATATTAAGAGCATGACGTAAAAAAAATTCTGAAGATGCATTTTTCCATTGAGGATCAGAAGGGGGAAAATGTGTGCCGATATCCCCCGCTCCTCGTGTAGCGAGAAGGGCATCTGTTAATGCATGAAGAGCGACATCAGCATCGGAGTGTCCATTTAATTTTTTATGAAAAGGAATTTTTATGCCACATAATATAAGAGAAGTTCCTTCCTCGAAAGAGTGAACGTCATAACCATTGCCAATACGAATATCAGGAAACATTTGCATTTTTTTTTGGAGATATAAATGAGCGGTATCAAAATCTTCATGCCATGTAATTTTTATGTTGCTAGGATCTCCAGGAATGGTACGCATGGGAATCCCAAACCATTCGGCAATTGCAGAATCATCAGTAAATTCTTTTTTGCAAACTTGTCTTGCTTTTTCATGGGCAGCTAAGATGTATTCGAAGGGAAAACACTGTGGAGTTTGTGCACTATAAAGATGAGTGCGTGGAACTGTTTCTAAAACATAATGTGCGTTATTTACGTGTTTGAGGGTGTCAGAGACAGCGAGAACGGGGAGAATACCTTCTTGGGGGGTTATTGTGGTATGAATTTTCTCGAGGAGTTGGTTTTCGATAAAGGGACGTGCACCATCATGAATATGCACATATTGAGGCTTAAAATTTTTGAGTGCATGAAGTCCATGTAAAGTGGATATTTGACGCGTATTACCACCATCAATGATGATGAGGTGTTCTTTAAAATCAACAACAGCTTGCTCACAGATTTTATGGTCTTCTGGATGAATAACAAGAACAATTGTTGTAATAGCTGGATGCTGTAAAAAACAGCGCACAGTATGACAAATCACCGGCTCTTGGCCTAAAAGCCGATATTGTTTTGGAATTTTTTGTAGAGATTCTGCTCTTTCACCGCGTCCGGCGGCTAATATTATCGCTGCAATAGAAATACTTAATCTCCTTTTATTATTTTAGTTTATTGTTTTATGATCGTCAATTTTTAATTGTTTTTGAAAAGTTGGGCGTTGTAAATCAGCAAGAGATATCACTGATAATACATCAAAAAAAGCGTTTAATGCTTTTTGAAGTGCGGTATTTAAGCCACAGAAATCTATCAATGGACAATTAGATTCTGTGGTATCGAAACATTCTGCCATGGAAAAATTGTCTTCTGTTACTTTCACAACATCAGCCACCGAAATCTCTGCTGCAGGTTTAGCCAATTTAACACCACCATTGCGTCCGCGTACTGTTTTTATAAATCCTGCTTCAACAAGTGGTTGGAGGATTTTAAATAAAAAAAGCTCGGAAACCGCATATGCCTTAGCAATTTCTGGAATACGACTGAGAGATTCCTGATTATCTGCACAGTACATAAGCATCCGGAGTGCATAATTTGTCTGTTTGGTTAACCGCATCTCATCTCCTCTGTAAACTATCACTGAACATGCTTTATTTTAAAGATATTTTGCAAAATGTAGAAGTTTTTTCTTTATTTGATCAATTGATTTTAGTTTAAATGAGGTATTGGTATTGTCAATTTTTGTTACAAGAGGTTATATGTGGAAAATGGGATAGGTAATGTAAGCTAATCATGAATACAACATCTGTGACGAATCTCCAAGATATAGGTCAAAATACTTATAAAGATGAGTTGTATCGCTTAAGTAAAGTGTATATCTTTTTAGGTATTACAATTATTGTGCTGGCTTTATTAACAGCATCTGTTTCGTTTATTCTTCTTATTGGGTTAACTCCTGTTGTTCCCAGTAGAACTGTAACCCTTATTCTTATAGGGATTAATAGTATCTGGGTTTTAGGGCTTGTGATCATTGTTTTTTATGAGATGATCCCCATTATTCGTGCATGGCGCTCCAGGCGTGCAGGTTCCCGTCTTTATGTGCGTCTTGTTTCGTTGTTTGCACTTGTTGCCACAACGCCAGCTGTTGCTGTAGCTCTTGTATCGGGGCCTGCGCTGAATTTAGGGCTTGATCGATGGTTTGATACGACAACACGGCAAATTGTTGCTTCTTCTATCGATTTAGCGAATGCTTATGCGGATGAAATGCTACAAAATTTGAAAAATTTATCTTATGCTATGGCTTTTGCACTTGATAATAAAAAGCTTTTAGAGCGTAATCCAGCTGAGTATAGAGTGCAATTGACGCGTCATGCTATAGGACGCAATTTGCGTGGTGCATTTTTGTTAAGTTCAAGCGGAACTGTTTTTATATCAAGCAATCTTGGTGATGAGGATAAATTGCCGATTCCTCCCTCCGATCTTATTGAACGTGCAACCAGGGCGAGGCCTTTTTCTTTTCAACCGGGGATTCATGATTATTTTGGCATTATTTTAAGATTTACCAATATCCCAAACACATTTTTGTATTTGGTGCGCGACGTGGATAAAGGAGTTTTATCTGCTTTGCGTTTAACGGAAATCAATACAGATCGTTATCGTGATTTAAATGAAAATCGTCTTTTAACGCAAATAGCATTTGGTATGCTTTATCTGTGCCTTTTTTTTAGTTTATTCTTATCAGCTATTTGGGCTGGTATTGCTGTTGCTGATCGTTTAGTACGTCCTATACGTCTTCTTATTGCTGCTGCTGATGATGTAGCTTCTGGAAATATGGAAGTTTTTGTGCCAGTACGTGCGAGGGATGGGGATATTGCGCAGTTATCGAAAACTTTTAATTATATGGTCAGTGAACTGAAAAGTCGGCGCAATGAGTTGATTGCAGTTCGTGATCAAATTGATGAGAGACGACGTTTTTCTGAAGCTGTTTTGTCTGGTGTAACAGCAGGGGTGGCTGGTATTGATGATAATGGAGATATTACAATTATCAATCGATCTATGGAAACAATGTTTAATATTCATTTTGAACAAGTTATTGGGCACAGTCTTTTATCGTTAAGTGCTGAAATTTGGCAAGTTTTTCAGTTTGCGCGTTCTTTAGAACGTAAAAATCATCGTGAACAAGTAACTTTAAGTGTGGCAGGACAAGAACGCGTTTGTAATGTGCAAATTACAATGGAAGAAAATGATGGACAAGGTCAATCTTGGGTTCTAACGATTGATGATATTACAGACCTTGTTGCAGCACAACGCACATCGGCGTGGGCAGATATTGCACGCCGTATTGCACACGAAATCAAAAATCCACTTACACCCATTCAGTTATCGGCTGAACGTATTCGTAAACGTTATAACAAAGTTATTACACAGGATCGAGAAGTCTTTGAGCGATGTATTGATACAATTATCCGGCAGGTTGGAGATATTGGGCGTATGGTTGATGAGTTTTCTTCTTTTGCGCGTATGCCTAAACCGAAAATGAATGTTTTAGATATACGCGGATTACTGCGTGAAGCATGTTTCTTGATAGAGGTTACGCGACATGATATTCATTTTGAGCAAGATTTAGGAAGTACACCGCTTGTGGGAGCATTTGATAATCGCCTCATTGTGCAAGCTTTTTGCAATGTTATCAAAAACGCGAGTGAATCTATAGATTCAGTTTTACGAGAAGAGAATATCCGCGGGCACATTCTTGTTCGTTCTTACTATCAAGAAGAATGTGTGATTGTGGATGTTATTGATAACGGTAAAGGGCTTCCTAAAGAGCAAAGGCAAAAATTATTAGAGCCTTATATAACAACACGAGAAAAGGGAACAGGACTTGGATTAGCTATTGTGCGCAAAGTTATTGAAGATCATGGTGGTTCTATGGAGTTGCATGATGCTCCGAGGAACTTTTATGAAGGTCGTGGTGCAATGATCCGTTTGATATTTCCGGTGGATGGAGCTAGGCAGGTAGTATTGCACCAGCCACAAGTCGTAAGATAGGGGACTAGAATGGTATCAGATATCTTAATTGTTGATGATGAAGCGGATATTCGTGAACTTGTTGCTGGTATTTTGAATGATGAAGGCTATGAAACACGTGTTGCTTGTAACTCTGATGAAGCCTTAACTCAAATTAATGAGCGTATTCCAAAGCTCATTTTTTTAGATATTTGGTTACAAGGAAGTCGTCTTGATGGTTTGGCACTGCTTGATGAAATTAAAACGCGATATCCTGCTCTTCCCGTGGTCATGATCTCTGGTCATGGTAATATTGAGACGGCTGTTTCTGCTATAAAACGAGGGGCATATGATTTTATTGAAAAACCTTTTAAAGCTGATCGGCTTGTTTTGGTTGTGGAACGCACTCTTGAAAACTCAAGTTTAAAACGTGAGCTTTTAGAATTACGAAGGCGCTCGAATGAGACATTGGAACTTCTTGGAACATCGTCTGTTATAAAAAATTTGCGCCAAATCATAGAAAAAGTAGCACCAACAAATAGTCGCATTATGATTACGGGTCCTTCGGGAGCGGGAAAAGAGATGGTTGCACGTTCTATTCACGCACTTTCAACACGTTCGAATGGGCCATTTGTTACAATAAATGCCGCAATGATTACTCCGGAAAGAATGGAAATAGAATTGTTTGGTAGCGAAATGGAGGGAGGAGTACGCAAAATCGGTGCATTAGAAGAAGCTCATGGTGGAATATTATATCTTGATGAAATTGCTGATATGCCACGTGAGACTCAAGGTAAAATTCTTCGAGTTTTGACGGGGCAGACATTTGAGAGAGTTGGTGGTACGAAACGTGTTAAGGTGGATGTTCGCATCATTTCTTCAACGGCACAAAACCTTGAAAACCTGATTTCTGATGGGCGCTTTAGGGAGGATCTATTTCATCGTCTTTCGGTTGTTCCTGTTACTGTTCCATCATTATCAGCGCGTCGTGAAGACATTCCAGAACTTGTGCGTCATTTTGTTAAAACAATATCGCAGCAGGTTGGTATTAAGCCACGTGAGATTAGTGATGATGTGATAGCTATTTTACAAACGCATGCTTGGCCAGGTAACGTACGGCAATTACGCAATAATATTGAGCGTCTTCTTATTCTTGCGCGTGACGGTGATGGTCCAATAACAGCGGAGTTTCTTCCTAGTGAAGTGAGCGATTCTTCGCCACGCATTCAGATGGATTCAGATGAGAGTATAATGGATTTACCGTTGCGTGAAGCACGAGAATTGTTTGAAAAGAGGTATTTAGTAGCGCAGATTGGGCGTTTAGGTGGCAATATATCACGTACAGCTGAATTTATAGGTATGGAGCGTTCAGCGTTGCATCGTAAGCTTAAAGCGCTTGGAGTTTCTTAAGATTATGCGTGTTATTATTTGTGGAGCAGGACAGGTCGGTTATGGAATAGCAGAGCGTCTTGCTGCTGAAAATCACGATGTTACTGTTATTGATATTGAAACAAGATTGATTGAAAAAATTCGCGATTCATTAGATGTAAGAGGTTTTGTTGGTCACGGTTCTCGGCCTGAGGTCCTTTTGGCTGCCGATGCAGACAAAGCTGATATGTTGATTGCAGTAACTTTATTTGATGAAGTTAATATGGTAGCTTGTCAGGTGGCACACTCATTATTTAATGTTCCAACAAAAATAGCACGTATTCGCTCGCAATCTTATTTAGAACCACGCTATAAAACGCTTTTTTCTCGAGAGAATATTCCAATTGATGTAGTTATTTCGCCAGAAGTTGAAGTAGGAGAAATGGTTCTACGTCGTATTGCTTTACCTGGTGCAATAGATGTTCTTTATTTTTGTAATGATGATATTGTTGCATTAGCTTTAGAATGTATGGAAGATTGCCCAGTTATTAACACACCTTTGCGTCAATTAACGGAGCTTTTTCCCGATCTTCGCACAACAGTTACCGCTATTAAGCGTGGCTCAGAATTATTAATTGCACATTCAGAGACGCAATTACGTGTTGGCGATGTGACCTATCTTGTTGCTGCTCGTGATCAGATGCGTCGTGCAGTTGGGCTTTTTGGTCATAAAGAACAAGATGCTCACCGCATGATTATTGCAGGAGGTGGTCATATTGGTCTGTATGTTGCTCAGGCTATTGAAAAGCGCCTCCATAAATTAAGATTGAAGATTATAGAATCGCAGAGAGAGAGAGCACTCACAATTGCTGATCAGCTCAACAAAACAACTGTTTTATATGGAAACGTATTAGATCCAATGATTCTTCAGGATGCTAGAATTGATCAGGCTGATTTAATGATTACATTGACCAATCAGGATCAGGTCAATCTCTTAAGTGCTATTATCGCTAAAAGATTGGGATGCAAAGCCAATATGGTGTTAATCAATAATGTTGCTTACCAGGAGTTTAGCCGTGCAGTTGGTGTGGATGCATTCCTGAATCCACACAGTGTTACGATATCAAGAATTTTGCAACAAATGCGCCGTGGTCGTATTCGTGCTGTTCACTCAGTTTTTAATGGACAGGCAGAAATTATTGAAGCTGAAGTAATGCAAACGTCTTCATTGGTTGGTAAGTCGTTATCAGAGCTAGATTTATCAGATGGTTTAAGAATTGGTGCAATTTATCGCAACAAGACAATAATACAGCTTTCGGCAGATACGCGTATTCTATCTGGTGATCGGATAGTGATTTTTTCTCTTATCGAGTATGTTCGTGATGTTGAACAGCTATTTCGTGTAAGCTTAGAATATTTTTGATATATTGCCTATGGATATTTGCACTTTTTGGTATAGGGGAAAATTAAGATTGATTGATAGGCTTTGTTTGTCTTCAATGGTTAAAACTGGGCAACGTGTTAAGCTTTTCAGTTATGATAAAAAAATAGATAATTTACCTGCTGGTATTGAGTTGTATGAAGCCGAATCAATTCTACCGCACTCAGCAATTTACCGCCTTGACCCTAATTTTTCTGATGATAAACCAGGATGTACAATTGTTCAGTTTTCAGATTTTTTTCGTGTTATGTTGATGAAATATCAACAAGGTGTTTGGTTAGATACAGACGTTTACCTAGTTAAACAATTTCATCCAGATGAGAATAAAGTTTGGCTTGCAAGAGAAAATGCTATAAGAGTGGGCGTTTCTGCACTTTATTTTCCGTTCGATAATCCTATTATAAAAGCATTTGAAGATTATTGGGCAGGTACAGAAATGGTTCCTAATTGGCTTGGGTTTAAACGTCGTGTTTGGAAACCATTCTGGTTAAAGAGGAAAAAAAAGCCGATTTTACCAGGATATCTTGGAGTCACAATATTTGGCAATGATGGGATTTCACGATTAGCCAAACGGTATGGTTTCTTTCATGAAGCAAAGGAAAAGGAAACTTTTTATTATTGGACGGGACACAAAACTGAATACATCTTTGATCCAGTTTTTGGCGTTGAACCACTGGCAGATCCACGTTTGATAGGATTTCATATTCACAGAAAGACGAAGACCACTCAAAAACCTCAGAAAGGAAGCTTTTACCATTGGGCAGTATCTCGTATTCCTAATGCACATGATTTGTTCAGGTAGAGTTATTATTGCTATTTTAACCACTGGGATTTTAATCTTGCTTAAAGAGCATTGATTATGGCTTGTGTAAGAGGGTAATGTTAGCCTAAAGAACATTCGATGCGTAAAAAGCAATTGTTATATAAATGGAAAGTTAAAACATGAGTGATCTAATAAAAACAGCATTAAGCCTTGTGCCTATGGTTATTGAACAAACTAATCGTGGAGAGCGGGCCTATGATATTTTTTCTCGTCTTTTAAAAGAGCGGATTGTTTTTATTAATGGTCCCGTTGAAGATGGTATGGCGATGCTTGTTTGTGCACAATTGCTTTTTTTGGAAGCGGAGAATCCTAAGAAAGAAATTAGCCTTTATATTAATTCGCCTGGTGGTGTCGTAACATCTGGTATGGCAATTTATGATACTATGCAGTTTATCCGCCCCCCAGTTTCTACACTTTGTATGGGGCAAGCTGCATCTATGGGATCATTACTTTTAACAGCTGGAGCGAAAGGTCACCGTTTTACATTGCCTAATGCACGTATTATGGTACATCAACCATCTGGTGGTTTTCAAGGTCAGGCTTCAGATATTGAACGGCATGCCCAAGATATTATAAAAATGAAACGGCGTTTAAATGAAATTTATGTTCAACATACAGGTCAGGACTATGAGGTTATTGAGAAAACTCTTGATCGGGATCATTTTATGACAGCGGAGGAAGCTAAGCAATTTGGCTTGGTTGACGATATTATACAATACCGTGCAGAAACCGAAAAAGGTTAAGAGTTTTTATAGAAAAAAGAACTACTTTAATAGAAAGATTTTTGTAAAATTTAATAGAAAGATTTTTGTAAAAGTATCGCGAAAATAAGAGAAAAACATCTAAAGGTATTGTGGCACGCAGTTTTTTATATGTCTTATAGTTTTCTTTATGAAAAACTTTCTTTGAAAAGACGAAGTATTCATATATCGTGGTGAAAGGAAAGAGAAATGAGCAAAATTGGCAATAGCGGGAACGAATCAAAAAACACTCTCTATTGCTCGTTCTGCGGCAAAAGTCAACATGAAGTGCGTAAGCTCATCGCGGGGCCTACTGTATTCATTTGCGATGAATGTGTAGAGCTTTGCATGGACATTATTCGTGAAGAAAATAAATCTTCTGGGATTAAGGCACGTGATGGTGTTCCTACTCCACAGGAAATTATAACAGTTCTTGATGACTACGTTATTGGTCAGCAATATGCAAAGCGTGTTCTTTCGGTTGCTGTCCATAATCATTATAAGCGACTTGCGCATCAGTCTAAGAGCAATGATATTGAGTTAGCAAAATCGAATATTCTTCTTGTTGGTCCAACAGGGTGTGGTAAAACTTATCTAGCACAAACATTGGCGCGTATTATCGATGTGCCTTTTACTATGGCAGATGCAACTACTTTGACTGAAGCGGGATATGTAGGTGAAGATGTTGAAAATATTATTCTAAAGCTTCTTCAAGCTGCTGATTATAATGTTGAACGTGCACAGCGTGGTATTGTTTATATTGATGAAGTTGATAAGATTTCTCGGAAGGCTGACAATCCTTCTATTACAAGAGATGTTTCAGGGGAAGGTGTTCAGCAAGCATTGTTAAAAATTATGGAAGGTACGATTGCTTCTGTTCCCCCTCAGGGAGGGCGTAAGCATCCACAACAAGAGTTTCTTCAGGTTGATACTACAAATATTTTATTCATTTGTGGGGGCGCTTTTGCTGGTTTGGAACGGATTATTTCAGGGCGGGGTGAAAAAACTTCTATTGGTTTTTCTGCTACTGTTAAAGCGCCTGATGAACGTTGTGTTGGTGAGATTTTTCGTGATTTAGAACCTGAAGATCTTATCAAATTTGGTTTGATACCAGAGTTTATTGGCCGTCTTCCTATTGTAGCTACTTTAGAGGATTTAGATATTAATGCCCTTGTTCAAATTTTATCACAACCAAAAAATGCGTTGGTGAAGCAATATCAGCGTCTTTTTGAGATGGAAAATGTCGAATTAGCATTTCATGAAGATGCTTTGCGGATTATCGCTAAGAAGGCGATTGAGCGTAAAACCGGTGCGCGTGGTTTACGTTCTATTATGGAGAAAATACTTCTTGAAACGATGTTTGAACTGCCAACTCTTGAAGGTGTTCAAAAAGTGGTCATTTCGAGTGATGTAGTTGATGGAAAAGCACGTCCTCTTTATATTTACTCAGAACGTGCAGAAGATAAGGAAAATGTATCAGCTTGACGTTATGCGATATGAGAGGTGGTAATGAACACCATTTGAGGATGGATGTTTCTAGATATTATAGTCGTAATGCTTGATTTATATATACCCAGTTACCACTTCATGTATTGTGTAAAGCTAAGGTTTTCTAGGGTAGGCTTATGTAGTGGATAGATCATAGGCTCCAGAAAGGAGAATTATGCAATATATTGATGAAAAGACAGATGAAGTAAGAGAAGAGATTTACGCTGTTTTGCCTCTTCGTGATATTGTTGTCTTCCCACAT